>DATKZJ010000184.1:0-8119 GCA_035527995.1 Spirochaetota bacterium
TTCTTACCGATCTGCTTTTCCTTCATCTTCCCGGCGCAGATTTCGCGTGTTATATTCGATATGACCTTTCTGTCATGCTTGAACTGTTCATCTCTTTCCAGCTGCTCTTCGATCCTTCCCAATATTTCATGGAAAAATTCATTCGAGGCCGCCAGCCTGTATATAACCCACCTTCCCTCTTTTTCGTCTTCTATCAGACCGGAGGTTTTTAATAATTTGAGGTGTGCCGAAATGGTAGAGAGCGCTACGTTTAACACTTCGGAGATCTCACACACGCAGAGCGGCCTTACTCTCAGCATGAGGAGTATCCTGAGCCTGTTCTTGTCACTAAGAGCCTTGAAGAGATCGAGGTACTGTTTCATGCTGTCCTCCGTATTACTTGGAGTAAGTATACAGTTTTTTCTTGACAGCATCAACCCATTTTTATATTATACGAAATATAGAAATGAGTTGATGCAAAGAGGAATAGTCCGCATGAAGGAAAGAACAAGGTTCATTCTCCTCGCCTTAGCGTTCAGCGCGCTCTATTTTATACCGTTTGGAAGTACGCCGGTATCACGTTCGCTGCTCGAGGCGTTTTTTTTGCTCCAGGAATATGTGAAAGAGCATGTACTGTTGTGCCTCGTTCCAGCATTCTTTATCGCAGGGGCAATAGCAAATTTCGTAAGCCAGGGCGCGGTCATAAAATATTTCGGAGCAGGTGCAAACAAGGTTTTATCGTATGCCATTGCATCCGTCTCAGGGACGATTCTCGCGGTATGTTCCTGTACGATACTGCCGCTCTTCGCAGGTATATACAAGAAAGGCGCCGGAATAGGCCCTGCAACCGCATTCCTCTATTCGGGACCTGCGATCAACGTGCTCGCGATCATCCTTACCGCACGGGTGCTCGGCATCGAGATCGGAATCGCCCGCGCAGTCGGCGCGATCGTCTTTTCCGTGATAATCGGACTTCTCATGCACCTCATATTTCTCAAAGAGGAAAGGGGTCGAAATGCCGATTCAGAGTTCGTCTCGATGGATGAAGAAATAACAAGACCGTTGTGGAAGATGGCACTGTATTTTTTTACGATGATAGCGATCATCGTTTTCGTCAACTGGGGAAAAGACGAGAGCATGCCCGTGTGGAATACGGTATACAGGTACAAGTATTTCATTACAGGAGCATTTCTGCTGGTCCTCCTCTATATGGTCATCGACTGGTTCAGAAAGGATGAGCTCAGTGAGTGGGTCTCCTCCACGTGGGATTTTGCGAAGCAGATACTCCCGCTACTCTTTGCGGGGGTGCTCGTTGCAGGGTTTTTGCTCGGAAGGCCCGGCCACGAGGGTATCATCCCCTCGGAGTGGGTGGCCCGCCTCGTAGGCGGGAACAGCCTCAGGGCCAACCTCTTCGCCTCTGTGGTGGGGGCTTTCATGTATTTCGCGACGCTTACCGAGGTACCGATACTACAGGGGCTTCTCGGTGCAGGCATGGGCAAGGGGCCGGCACTCGCGCTGCTGCTCTCCGGGCCGGCGCTCTCTCTGCCGAACATGCTGGTAATAAAGAGCGTGATCGGCGTAAAGAAGACCACTGTGTACGTTGTGCTCGTGGTGGTCATGGCTACGGTGAGCGGAATGTTTTTCGGAAATTTATTCGGATAGGGAGTATAAGATATGGTTATCAAGATCCTGGGGACAGGGTGCCCGAAGTGCAAAAAGCTCGAGGCGAATGCAAAGGAGGCACTGAAGGCGGAGGGAGTCACGGCAACGGTCGAGAAGGTGACCGATCTCAACGATATCATGAGCTATAATGTGGTAATGACTCCGGGGCTCGTTGTCGACGAAGAGGTGAAGGCTTCCGGGAAGGTGCTCTCGGTCGAACAGATCAGGAAGATCATCACCTCATAGTTTGAGAAAACGTACGTTATAAGGATGCAGGCAGTACCGGTTGTCCGGGTAACAGCATAAAGGAGATAACAATGAAGAAAGAAAAAGGATTGAATGTCTTTGAAAAGTACCTCACTGTGTGGGTGCTTCTCTGTATCGGAATAGGGATCCTTCTCGGAAAGACCGCCCCAGGAATCGCTGTCAAGCTGGACTCGATATCGGTCTATCAGGTCTCGATCCCTATTGCAATCTGCCTCTTCTTCATGATGTACCCCATAATGGTCAAAATCGATTTCACCGAGGTCGTCCGGGCCGCGAAGACACCGAAGCCCGTTGCAATGACGCTCATCATAAACTGGGCGATAAAGCCGTTTACAATGTACCTCATTGCGACCTTCTTCCTCGGGTACGTATTCAAGGGATTTATCCCCGGAACGGAGATCCTCAGGACGGGGCAGGAAGTGGAGCTTTGGCGAAGCTACATTTCCGGGGCGATACTGCTCGGGATTGCGCCGTGTACCGCGATGGTGCTGATGTGGAGCTATCTCGCAAAGGGAAACGACGGGCTCACCCTCGTCATGGTCGCCATAAACTCAATAACGATGCTCTTCCTCTACGCACCTCTCGGGGGATTCCTCCTCGGAGTGAACGCCATGCCGATTCCCTGGAAGACGATACTGTTCTCGGTATCGATATACGTCGGCCTCCCGCTCGTTGCCGGGTATTTCTCGCGAAAGCTGATCATAAACCGAAAAGGGATCGACTGGTTCAAAGATAAGTTCATACACGTGCTTACGCCGGTAAGCATCACCGCACTCCTCATTACACTGGTGTTGCTGTTCTCGTTCAAGGGCGAAATCATCATGTCAAATCCGCTTACCATCGTGTGGATCGCGATTCCGCTCTTCATACAGACCATGCTGATCTTCGCGATAGGGTATTACCTCTTCTCCCGTGTCCTGAAGCTCTCCTACCACGATGCCGCGCCTGCTTCAATGATAGGTGCGTCGAACCACTTCGAGGTGGCAATCGCGACTGCAGCGACGCTCTACGGGCTGTCTTCAGGGGCGGCGCTCGCGACAGTGGTCGGAGTCCTCATAGAGGTCCCTGTCATGCTCATGCTCGTCTCGCTGTGCAAGAGGACCTGCTTCCTCTTCAGGGAATGCAACCTCGGTCTTCCACAGTGCGATAGGATGAAGAAACCGGGGCGCAAAGAGGCGACGGTATGAAAAAGAAAGTTCTATTTATCTGCATCCACAATTCTGCCCGCTCTCAGATGGCGGAAGGGCTTTTGAGAACTCTCTACGGCGACAGGTACGAAGCATACAGCGCAGGTACAGAAGAGACCGCCGTAAACCCTTATGCGATCGAGGCGATGAGAGTGGCTGGTATCGACATCTCCGGTCACCGGTCGAAAACGGTACAGGAGTTCAGGGGGGAGATTTTCGACCTCGTAGTAACCGTGTGCGACAGTGCAAGCGAGAGCTGCCCGTTTTTCCCCGGTAAAAAGGTCATCCATAAAAGCTTTGAAGACCCGTCACGTGCAGAGGGGTCCGACGAACAGGTCCTGGCTGTTTTCGAAAGGATACGGGACGAGATACGCCTGTGGATTGAAGATACCTTAGGGTAATAGTCCTTAAGGATTCCGGGCTTTACGCAGGTTCGGAAAAAGGAGGAGAAGATGCAAAAAGCGGATCCCCACCCTGAATATCCTCCTGAGGAAGGAAGATACCTTCGGGGCAACGACTTTTCTCCTGCTGCGGTCGTGATAATACTTGCCCATGAGGAGGAAAAGATACCGCCTGAGATCGAAGATCTCGTGCGAACAGGTGCCGAGGCGGGAGCCGCACTTTCCGGCACAGTCCAGACACCGAACATCGGTATCGAGAAGATCATCTGCAACGTCATTGCGAATCCCAATATCCGTTATGCGATACTGAGCGGGCCGGAATCGGAGGGCCACCGGACTGGGGATGCATTCAAATCGCTCTTCAGAAACGGCGTAGATGAGAGAAAACGCATAATCGGTACGGATGCGAAGCACCCTCTCTTGTACAATCTCCCCATGGAGTTCATAGAACGGTTTTGTACGCAGGTGACACTCGTGGATATACAGTTCAAAGGAACGCCTGAGACTATCAGAAAGGCCGTGCGGTCCTGTTACCAGGAGGAACCTGTCGAGTTCATGGGCTACGAACTGTACGATCCGGGTGCGTACTCCGAAACCCCTTTGAGCGGAAAAATCACCGACAGGGTCACAAGACCGTGGGCCGAGCCGGAAAACGACGCGGAGAAAGAGGCTGTCCGAAAGATGCAGGAGATGGTCGAGAAGCTCAGGAAGCGAAAGAAATCGGAATAACGTTTCTTCTAAAAAGAACGGTTTGCGGCTAAGGGCCCGGGTTTGTACCGTGATCGTGACGGAAAAATCGATACGAATACTGCCCGGTTCAGGCTGAGAGGCCGAAGCGGCCAGTGGATTTTATATTCATAGTGTGGTTTTAGCACAAGAGGGACATCGGCCCCGTCAATGGGCCTATAAATAATACGGTGTAAAAACCGCTACGACTGAAATACACCGATGGGAAACGGATAGAGGATCAACCAATTACTACAGCATTCGAGGAACAGATTTAATGAAAAGGACCGAAATAGTAAAAAATATTTTCAGAAAGGCGGTTGCGGCTGCACTGTTGGCAGGTGCTCTTGCGGTTTTCGGGGTAGGGGCCGTACATGCGGGGTCCCAAAAACCCCGCCTGGGAAAACATGTACTGGCGGTTGTAAACGGCAGTGAGATAAGCGTCGAGTACTTCAATGAGCGACTCGAAGAAGCGCCGGAAATGTACAGGGATGACTATGAAAATGACAAGGTCGGGTTCTTAGACAGGCTCATCCTTGAGATGCTTCTCGTCGCGGAGGCGGAAAAACTCGGGTTCGATAGTGAGGTTCAGGATACGGCGGACTATGAAGAGGCGAGGTCTGTCATGATTAACAAGCTTCTGTCCCACATTGCGGATAGTGCGAGCATCACAGAGAGCGAGCTGTCACAATTCTATTCCGAAAACAGGGACAGGATGGGAGAAAGCCCGTTCGAACAAGTCAAAGAACAGATCAGGGATTACCTCCTTATGCAGAAGCGGCAGCAGACGATCGGGCAGTATCTTCAACAACTGCAACAAAAGGCGGATATCATAAAGAACGAGAGGTGGACCGCGAAGCAGGCCTCATCTGGTCCGGAAGGCCTTCTGCAGAAGGCGTTAAAGAGCGGCATGCCGTCTGTCATTGACTTCGGTTCGGATACATGCACTCCCTGCAAGATGATGAAGCCTATACTGGAGGAGCTCAAAGGGGTGTACAAGGGCAAGGCCCTTGTTCTGGTAATTGATATATATAAAAACAGGGGGATTGCTACGGAATACGGTATCAGAGTCATACCGACGCAGATCTTTTTCGACGAAAAAGGTGTTGAGTTCTGGCGGCATGAAGGGTTTCTCTCAAAGGAGGAGATCGTGAAGAAGCTCGAAGGGATCGGGATCGAGTAAAATGTTCGTTCGTCTGTTCGGTATACTTTCGTCTGCAGTCGAGGCTTCTCCTGTAACTGCATTACTGTCATCTTTTGTCTGGGGGTGCCTCAGCATCCTCCTCAGCCCGTGCCACCTCGCAAGCATTCCCCTTATAATAGCCTATCTTACGGACCGCGGTGTGAGTACCGTCCGCAGGGCGTTCACTATCACTCTTGTATTCGCAACCGGTATTCTTTTTACAATAGGAGTGATCGGGGGGATAACCGCTTTACTCGGGAGGATGCTCGGCGATATCGGGATCTGGGGGAATTATGCGCTCGGCTGTATATTCTTCCTTTTTGCCCTCTACCTGCTGGGGGTTATCAGGTTCCCATGGTCCTCATCCCTTACGGCAACAGTAAAAGGCAGGGGACACATCGGGGCACTTACCATGGGGCTCTTGTTCGGCTTTGCGCTCGGCCCCTGCACATTCGCTTATCTCGCACCTGTTCTCGGGGTCGTGTTCCGTGTGTCTTCGGTTTCCATAGTCTACGGTATCGCTTTACTCGCTTCATATGCGACAGGCCACTGTCTTGTCATCGTAGCTGCAGGATCGCTTTTCCAGCGTATGCAACGGTATCTGAACTGGGTCTCCGATTCGAAATCTGCAAAGGTCTTGAAATCAGCCTGCGCCTCGCTTCTGTTTCTGGCCGGGGGGTATCTCATATATATCTCCATCAGCGGGTGAACCCGTGTAACAGATGTCACCCTATCGAGCGGACAGGATGCAGCGGAGGTTGTTGGCAGGACGCGCCCCCCGAGACCGCCTTTCTTGATATTCAGGAATGTCCAAAACTCTATGATAGCATACAAAGCAGAAAAGCGGGTCGTCCCGCCTTTAGTAAGGAGGGACAGCTTCCCTGCCTATCGTAATTTTTCAAGTCAGGGCAGCCGATTTAATGCGGTTTTCTAAACAATTGCATAGCCATTGGCAGATGTAAAAAATAATGTTTACGGTGAAAAAAGCGCTAAAATACCCATTCCTTTACGAAGGAATGGGTATTAACCTTCCTATTTATGGTTGTACATAAGGAATGGGGATTAAGCTTCCTGCCATGCGAACGGTACCGGCGTTCATGGATTGAGGATGAAAACGTAATCGTGCAGAGGAGAGATACTTAATAATGGCGGTATATAGCATTTGAATTGAGCATGGGAAACGAAGATGGAAATATACAGGCCCGCTGCTCATACGGCATATGTGCCTGCAGACATGACAATCTATTATCAAATGCCGTGATTATGAAGAGATTCCGTTGGGCCGGGTGAAGAGAACACGTTTTTGGGTCGGCAGCTCCTGCCTTATTCCTCGCCTATGATCTGCGTCTCATATACACTGAAGCGGGTGTTTCGGTCCTTCCAGTCGTCAAGCCCCAGGCCCGCCTTTCTCGAGAGCTCGCGTAGGGTAGCTGTTTTATCCCAGCCCTGCTCTATCGGGACCTGGGGGAGAAAGGTTGCAGACCTGCCGCCGTTGCTGAGGATGATTCCGTGCTTCCCGGGCACGTACTCCTTTACCGAGGAGATCGGCTCGACATGAGTGAGGTAAACCGACAGCTCGATCCTGATTTTATCAACTTCGGAGAGGGTAAGTGCGGGAAACCTCGGGTCGTTCAGCGCGCTCTCGAGTACCATGAGCTGTACCGCCCTGTAGAGCGGCAGGGTGGACGCGTGCCGCCCGATACAGCCGCGCAGGGACCCCTCACTGCGGAGGGTCACGAATACACCCCTGTGCTGGCTGAGGTGTTCTGTGTATTCGGGAGGAACGTCCGGTTCCGGTATTCGTTCGTGAGCGAGGTATTCGGCAAGAGTATCTCTTGCGAGCCTGAGCAGAAACTCTCCCTCCTCGTCCTGCAGGGACTCGAAGCGTTCTGAAAGAGCCCCGGGTGTTCCTGTTACAATCACGCTACCGTATCCGACGACCCGGTCATCCGAAGCACCCGGTATGCCGGCATCCGCACTGGTACTCGTATGGAGAACCCTCGCAGTATTCCCTCTTGTCATGTTCGCGATCCGTATGCCTACGTACGCGGCTTCGAGTCCGCACATCGTGCATGCGAGATCATCGATGCCCCTTCCCATTATATCGTTGTTTGTAGAAACAAGCCTCTGTGTGTCGAGGGAGCAGAAGGCCTCGAGGATCTCATTGTCTACTACCCTGCTGTCCTCGGCTTTCGGGTAGTGGGAAAGATCGGAGGATATGAGAAAAAGCACGCCCTCGGTACCTCCCCGCGTTCTGCGAACGGCGTCCACGATCGACTCGGCGACGATCTCGAGAGTTTGAGTGTCGCCGGATACGAGGACCGGGACTATGGAGTAGTCGCCCAATGTTCTCGAGAGAAAGGGCAGCTCGACTTCGAGCGAGTGCTCGGGGATATGAGGTCCCGGGTCGTCGGTAATGAGGTCTGAAGACGCGACTATGGCCTTCGCGAGCGTGCGGTCGACCGGCACGGTCCCGAGAGGGATACGAAAACCGTTCCCGCAGTATACAGACGCGCCCTGCACAGGTACCCTGTGAGGGCAGCCGATGAGAATCACCGTGTCATAAGCCCTGTCTTTTATGTGGGCGAATGCGCTGGATGCGGTCCGGCCCGAAAATTCATATCCGGCGTGCGGTACGAGGATTATGAGAATCTCTTCCTCCGGGCTCTCTAAAGATACGTCCGAAGCCGCTTCCATGAGATATCTGTCTACCG
>DATKZJ010000185.1:0-13019 GCA_035527995.1 Spirochaetota bacterium
TTTGATGAAATCGCGCCTCGATACTTTCCGCTGCAGGAACTCCAAGGCTTCATATCTCTCTCTCTTCTCCTTTTCATCCATACTGTATACCTCCTTTTATTAAAAGAAATTAAAAATCAAGCTCACAACGATGTTCTTCACAATGCTGCAAGCACAGATTCAGGCCTTTATGGTTTATCGAACAACATGCCAAACAATGACGCAAAACCGAACGCATACCGGGACTCTGAAGACTGAGCCCTCATCCTCAAGGCCCTGTCATGCGTCGTAAAAGATGAGCAAATCATCGAATAGGAAGATTTACTCATCCTCCATCTCCTCGAACTCTTCAACGAGTATCGGAGGCATCCACCCTTCAGGAGCCCTCGGGTCTGTATCTTCGAAAACGGCTGAATAGAGAGGGTTCGAAAGGCTGGTATACAGCCGATCTATATACTCGATATGCTCTTCTTCCATACTGAATCTCACAGGGAGGAACGCCATCTGTTCATAATAGACATTACCCGCAGGGACGGGTATCAGCCTTCCGGGGTTGTTCGACACAAAAGTGTACACGAGCGGCCGGGCAAAGTATACCCACGGCCCCCACTGCAGGTATGAATAGGGGTTGTACAGTTTGCACAATCCGCCGTCTTCATTGAAGTTCGAAACCTCAAGTGTCAGAAGCCCCAGACCGCACTCGTGCTTTCTGTTGAACAGGCATACCCAGGGGGTATCGTACGGAAGTACCTTGGCATGTTCCGGATGTCTCGGCCCGTCGGTGATTATCATCGAATCTACGGTTCCGTCCGGCCCGCGCCACGCGAACTCTTCGACGAGCTCCCGGTTGAGCACGATTTCACCGTTTCTCAGAGCTTTTACTGAGAGCTCTTTTGTTATCCGGATCGTGGAGCTCATGACGATCCACGGCACACGGTCATAAAACCTGTAGTTTATGGAGATGTGGGACTCGGGATACAGATCCAGAGGCCCGCTCCTCGCTGTCGTAAAAAAAAGCGGTCCCCCGGTTTTAGTATAGTTTTTCGGAGGGTCCCAGTCCGACGTATGGATCCAGGGTCTGGGAGGAGCGTAGAGACCGGGATTCCAGTGAAGCGCCCCGTTCGTCTCGAGGTGATGAGCAAATACACGGTCCGCCCCCATCTTCATATGTATCTCGTCGATTGACCCGCTCTTCTCGTGGAGGACTGTCTTGTAAAAAGGGTTCTCGAGGGTGAGCCCCAGTCCCCTCCCGCTCACTTTCAGACGGCCCTTGTAGTCCGGCAAACGAGCATCCGGATTTCCGTAAAACGCGAGATATACCCTCTCCGAGTCCGCCGGCACGTCCGCATAGAAGCACACGTCAAGGGCAGTCGTCGACTGGTAGCGCTCGGTCTGTGTTTTGCACCGATAGCGGCTCGTGGCGTACACCTGTGAGGGGATCTCCGTTTGCACTCCGGTCTCAGGATCCACTGCTACTACTCTCACTTCCTTTTCCGGATTTCCCACCCTGTCGCTGTAGAGCGCCAGGGTCACATGCACAGGCTCGTTGGCCCTCGATACGCCGGCAGTCTCCGAAAGGACTATCCCCGCGTAATGTTTCCAGGAAGGATCCCAATAGCCGCCGTACGAGGAGGCCGTCGTCCGCATCGAGAATGACAGGCTGTCTTTGTTCTTCTTCGATCTACCTTTCAGGCCGATCTTGAGGTCTTCGCCGCATCGCCAGTCGCTTCGGATAACCACTTCGCTCAGTCCGCCCCCCTGTATGTGCCGATCTTTGAGATGAATGCCGTTATGCGAAGTAGTATAGTCCCGAACTCTATCGCCGTTGACGCGCACCTCGCCTATCTCATATTCAAGTTTCCTATCCACGAAGAACGAGGCTTTGATATGGTAAAACGGGTATTTAGGGCTGGGAAACGCGGTGACCGCTTCGAGGTTTCGGGGTTTCCTCATCGGCGTGCTCATATGCATTCCTTCCTGTATTAAAGACCATTGTAAAACGTGCTTTTATTATGTCAAGTCCTTTTTATTTTTTATTATGGAATCAATTGTAATTATTGAAATAAAGCTAATACTTCGATGGATTTACCGTTCCTAATCTATCCCACAAAAGCGATTCAGGAGAGAGCTTCTGCTGCCTGCCGCCGACATTACCTGGGCTCCTGTGTACGGTCTCACCAGTATGGAATTGACAAATAAACCGGCAGGTGCGCGGAAAATCCGGGTTTCTGATTTTGAGCGATGGCCCGCCGGAATCGGAGATGACAGATGCGGCAATGATGGCCCGATTGATGCCCGTTTACGACAGCCCGGGAAACAGCTTTGTGAGAATCGCCATCCAGACGAGTGCGGGCAGAAGGTTGATTACCCTTATCTTCCTTATTCCCAGAAGGTTTATACCGATGCCGATTATCATTGCTCCGCCGACTCCTGTGAGCTGGGAGATCAAGAGGGGGGTGAAGAATTTCTGGCTCAGTGCAGCGAGCAGCGTGATCCCGGCCTGAAAGACAAAAAGAGGAACGGCAGAGAACCCCACCCCGAATCCGTAGGTCGAGGCCAGCGCCACGGATGTAAAGCCGTCGAGCACAGACTTTGCCAACAGTATGGTATGGTCACCCCTCAGGCCCTCATCAATGGCCCCGACTATGGTCATCGATCCAACACAAAATATTATGAACGCGGTGACCAGCCCCTCGCTGAATCCTCCTGAATCCCTCCCAAGCTTACCCTTCAGCCGGTCGGCCGCAGATTCGACCCTCTCCTGGAGCCTCACGAGCTCTCCTGTAATGCCGCCCAGAAGCAGGCTGAAGATGAATACGAGTAGTCCTTTCGTCTCGAACGCCATGCGCATACCGATGACAAGGGTCGCGAGACCGAGTGACTGGAACACCATGTTTTTTATGCGTTCCGGCAGTCTGCTCCCCAAGATAGTTCCTATCGTACTACCCACAATTACTGCACCGGCGTTTACGATCGTTCCCAGCGGCATAGCGATTCCAGAAGTAAAAAGTTTTCTAAGTATACCCTTTGGCGTAAAAAAAGGGAAGACGAAACAGAATACAGTTCCGGCTTGACAGGGAGAGAGCAGCGACCAATAATGGAAAGGGAGGACAGTGTGAACATTCCTCTTATCGCAGGAGCCGTTTTTGTTCTCGCAGGTGTTGCCTGCACCATCTTCCCAGTTATTCCGGGGCTTCTGCTCTGCTATGCCGCTATCATTCTGATCTCCGCTGCATACAGGTGGGAGCCGTTTTCGCTTTCACTGCTCATTATACTGGGCATAGTAGCATGCGCCGTCACTGCTCTCGATTTTCTCGTCCCGAAATGGAGGGAGAAGAAGTACGGCGCTTCAAAGCCGGGTGTTCTGATTTCCGTTATCGGGATGCTCATCGGTCTTTTGTTTTTGCCTCCCTGGGGCATCTTCATCGGGGCGTTTATCGGGGGGCTTACCGGTGAAATTTTAGTGAGAAAGCGGCCGAAAAGCGCCTGGGGAGCAGGCTCCGGTGTGTTGGTCGGCACGATTCTCGGGATCATGCTGAAGGTCTGCCTCACCGGTTTGATGCTCCTCTATTTTCTGAAGGTAATAAATTGGCCGCACTGAAAGAAAATCACCGCTCCGGTATTATTAATTGGGACGAAATTAAAAATCTGTTTATATTGACACATAGACAGTATGTATTATTATATGCATAAGCAAGGCATCATATTATAGGGTGATTTAGGATGGGGAGAACAACACTATTCATCGATGAGAAGCTTATAGATGAAGCCAGGAAATTAACAAAGCTTAGGACAAAGCGAGAAGTAGTAGAAGAAGGTCTAAGAGAGCTGATCAGGAAAAAAAATAGAGAGCTATTGAGAAATGAGTTGGGGACATATGAAATCGAACTCTCCCCTGAAGAACTGGAGCGGTTGCGGGAAGAATAAATTCAGGAATCAAATCTAAAATAGTTATGTAGGCCGATATTCGAGTTTTTAATTATGTCGACATTCCGGCCGTTTTTAACATCCTTTTAGTAATCCTACACATAATACGACTTAGCTATAAAAACTCAACATTGACTCTATGTAGTTAAGTATAAAATATTCCAATGATTTTCTGTGATCCCGAAAGAGGGAATACTATCTCAGTAGATGAAGCAGGCTTTCCGTTTTTAGCTCGGTATGATCTGCAATACTGTCGAAGTGCGAATCTGTATGAACAAGAACTGCGTGCGCTGTAACAGCAGAGGCGGCAATATATATATCTGTATAAGGAACCGTAATACCCTTTCTTCGCAAAGTGAAAGCGAGATTTGAAGAAAAATCCCACAGGTCTTCAGATGATTCAAAAACATACAGTGCATCCAGCCTGCTTTTTATCCTTTTGTATTCTTGCTCTGTTTTAGCTCCGCCCAGTACTTCGAGTTTTATTATACCGTTGATTGCTACATCACTCTCCGCTAAAATAGAATCTACTCTCGCCTTTACTGCCGGATGAAATTGCTTTCTTAGCGCATGTAGCCATACAGAACTATCAATAATAATCACTTTTTTTCTCCCCACTTTCGAGCTCAAAGGCCGCCTTGATGAGCGTCTTCGTATAGGAATGTTTCGGATTTTTGAAAATCTCCCGCGTCTCTCCCTGCTCGACGACGACACCCTCTCTTATCACAACGATCTCGTGGCTCAGGGCGCGCACGACACGGAGGTCGTGGGAGATGAAGAGGTAGGCGAGGTTGTGCCTCTTCTGAAGCTGAAGAAGAAGGTCGATGATCTGTGTCTGTATCGAGCGGTCGAGCGCTGATGTTGGCTCGTCGAGCACGAGAAACCTCGGCCTCAGCACCAGAGCACGCGCTATCGAGATACGCTGGCGCTCGCCTCCGCTGAACTCATGAGGGTAGCGGTGTATGTAAGAAGGTTTTAATCCCACCTCATCAAGCACCTCCTCGATGAGCCGAAGCCGCTCATCGGACGTCCTCCCGATACGGTGGGCCCGCAGCCCCTCGTCCACTATCTGCCCTACGGTGAGCCGCGGATTGAGGCTTTCGTATGGGTCCTGGAACACCACCTGCATCTCACGGCGTAGCGGCCTTACCCTCCTGCTTTTCAGGCCCTGCAGCTCGCGGCCCTCGTACAGTATCGATCCGCTGCTCGAAACAAGCCTGAGAAGCGCGAGACCGAACGTCGTCTTGCCTGACCCGCTCTCCCCTACAAGACCGACAGTCCTCCCCTCCTTTACCTCTACGGTAATACCGTCGACCGCCTTTACATACCCTTTTACCCTTCTTAATATCCCTCTGTAAACAGGGAAATAAACCTTGAGGTTTTCCGACCTCACAACTATGTTTCTTTCCCCGGTTTCGAACCCGGGTGTTCCCTTGGGCTCTGATTCGAGCAGGTACCGGGTGTATTCGTGCCCGGGATCGCTGAATATCCTTTCCACACCGCCGGTCTCCACTATCTCGCCGTTTCTCATGACCCCTACCCTGTCCGCCATCCTGCGTACGATATTGAGATCGTGGGTGATGAGGAAGAGCGACATATCGAAACGCTGCTGCAGGTCCTTTAACAGCTCGAGGATCTCGGCCTGGATCGTTACGTCGAGAGCGGTAGTGGGCTCGTCCGCAATGAGGAGCTCGGGCTCGTTTGCGAGCGCCATGGCGATCATCACCCGCTGGCGCTGCCCGCCGGAGAGCTGATGCGGGTAGGAAGAGAGCCTCTGTTCGGCATCGGGGAGCCGCACTATCTTCAGAAGCTCGATTGTCTGCGCCCGCGCTTCATCTCTTGAATGTTCGGCGTAGAGCAGCAGTGACTCGGAGATCTGTTTTTCCACTGTATGAAGGGGGTTTAGCGAGGTCATCGGCTCCTGGAATATCATGCCGATACCCTCCCCCCTTATCTTCCGTATCTCCTCTTCCGGCGCACCAACAAGCTCTTTTCCCCTGAACAGTATGCTCCCTGAAGGCCCGATCGCCTTCTTCGGCGGGAGCAGGCTCATGACGGACAGTGCAGTCACTGACTTGCCCGCTCCGCTCTCCCCCACGAGCGCGAACGCCTCCCCCTTCTCTATGTCGAACGATATCCCTCTCACCGCCGGCACTTCTCCCTCTCCCATCCTGAACGATACCTCAAGGCCTCTCACCCGCAGAAGATTCATCCCAACTGCCTCCTCGGATCGAAGGCGTCACGGATCCCCTCGCCTATGAATACGAGCAAAGAGAGCATCACGGAAATAACAACGAACGAGGTGATTCCGAGCCACGGAGCCTGGAGGTTCGCCTTGCCCTGAGCGAGAAGCCTCCCGAGAGAGGGTGAGCCCGGCGGGAGCCCCAGTCCCAGAAAGTCCAGAGATGTAAGGGCTATTATCGAGCCGTTGAGGATAAAGGGAAGAAAGGTGAACGTCGATACCATCGCGTTCGGAAGGATGTGCCTGAAAATGATCGTCCTGTTGCTCACCCCCAGCGCCCTCGCCGCCTTCACGAACTCGAAGTTTCGCACTCTGAGAAACTCCGCCCGCACCACACCGACGAGCGACAGCCACCGGAAGAGGAGCAGCACTACGAGGAGGAGCCCGAATGTGGGCTGGATGATGCTTGTGATGATGATGATGAGGTAGAGTGCGGGCAAGGACGACCACATCTCTATGAAACGCTGGAAGATGAGGTCCAAAAGCCCCCCGAAGTAACCCTGCACCGCGCCAGCCGTGACACCGATTATCGTACTGAATATGGTGAGCACGATACCGAACAGCACTGAGACCCTGAAGCCGTAGAGTATGAGGGCAGCCACATCATGCCCTCCGTCGTCTGTGCCAAGCAGGTGTGTCCGTGACGGAGGCGCCGGCGCCGGAACGTCGAGCTCGTAATCGATCGTATCATACCTGAACCGTATTACAGGCCAGAGCATCCACCCGTTTTCCTCTATGAGCCCCCTGATGTAAGGATCGTGGTACTCCGTCTCGATCTCGAAATCTCCGCCGAAGTCAGTTTCCAGGTAGGCCTTGAACACCGGAAAATGAAGCTTACCCTGGAAAGAGACAAGAATGGGTTTATCGTTTGCAACGAGCTCCGCCAGAAGGCCTATGATGAAAAGAGTCAGGAACACGTAAAGAGAGATGTAAGCCCGCCTGTTTCCGATGAAGTTCTGGATCCTTCGCCGGGACACCGGGTTCTTTATCCTTTTCAGCATCCTGCCCTCCCCCATTCAAACCTCCCTCGACTCGAAGTCAATCCGCGGATCGATAAACATATACATGAGATCTCCCAGAAGGTTGAGAACGAGCCCGAGCAGGCTGAAGAAGAACATCGTCGCGAAGACGACAGGGTAATCGCGGTTGATGGCGGATTCGAATCCAAGGAGGCCCAGGCCGTCGAGAGAGAAGATGACCTCGATGAGCAACGTCCCGGTAAACAGCGCGCTTATGAACGCTGACGGAAAGCCCGCGATCACGATGAGCATCGCATTCCTGAACACGTGGCCCACGAGCACCTTCCGCTCTGTGAGCCCCTTGGCCCTCGCAGTCACGACGTACTGCTTGTTGATCTCCTCCAGAAAAGAGTTCTTTGTAAACATCGTGAGGCCCGCGAAACCGCCTATGACGCTCGCGGTGATGGGCAGGACTATATGCCAGAGATAGTCGACGATCTTCATATACCACGTAAATGCCTGCCAGTTCTCAGAGACGAGGCCGCGGAGTGGGAATATTTTGAGGAAGCTCCCGCCTGCGAAGAGAATGATGAGTAGTATGGCGAAGAGAAAACCGGGGATGGCATAGGTAACGGTCACTATAAAGCTCGTCCACACATCGAACGGCTCTCCGTCGCGGACGGCCTTCCGAACGCCGAGCGGAATGGAGATGAGGTATACGATCATGGTGGTCCACAGACCGAGAGTGATGGAAACAGGAAGCTTTTCTATCACGAGGTCTATGACCTTTCGGTCCCTGAAGAAGCTATCTCCGAAATCGAACCTGAAATAGCTCCACATCATGATGAGAAACCGCTTGTACAACGGCTTGTCGAATCCGTACATCCGCTCTATCTCGCGTATGAACTCAGGATCGAGCCCCTGAGCGCCCCTGTATTTTGAAACGCTTTGCTCGTCTCCGGTCGGCGAGGAGGGTGCGCCGCTCTCTCCCTCTCCGCCGGTTCCGCTTATGCGCTGTGTCGCCCTTACTGCTGTTCCCCTCACCTGCGCGATGAGCCGTTCGACGGGGCCCCCGGGGGCCGACTGTATGATGAAGAAATTGATGATCATGATCCCTATGAGGGTCGGGATTATTAGAAGCACTCTTCGTATAATGTAGTTGAACATAGAAACCGCTCCTTGTTCGGGAGGATAGAAAGGCCCATCTCCCCGTCCTCCCTGACCCGCCAGGCAGTGATGGCGTCCGGGACGCGGGCTATCGGAGTTAAGAGGTCAGCTCTACCGTATTCCCTGCAGTGCGTTCTCTTTCTTGGGATCAACCCACCACGTGTCAATAAAACCGAGCGCGTATTTCGGCTTGATCCCGGGCCTTGCGAACTTGTTCCAGTACGCGATCCTGTACTTTCTCGAGTACCAGTTCGGAACTACGTAGTGCCCCCAGAGCAGAACGCGGTCGAGCGCCCTGCACGCAGCAACGAGGCTCTTCCTGTCCGGAGCGGTGATGATCTTGTCGATAAGAGCATCGACAACAGGGTCCCTGATACCTGCGAGGTTCCTCGTTCCCGGACGGTCCGCCGCCTCTGAAGACCAGAAGTCGCGCTGCTCGTTGCCGGGAGAGAGGCTCTGCCTCCACCAGACGGTGGTCATGTCGAAATCGTAGTTGTCCATTCTGTACTCATACTGCGACGTATCCACGGTTCGGATCTGCATGGTGATGCCGAGCTTCTCGAGGTACTGCTTATACGGAATCACCACCCGTTCCGTCGAAGGCTGGAATATGAGAAACTCGAACTCCAGCGGCTCCCCCCTGCTGTTTACAAGCTTGCCTCCTTCGAGGCTGTACCCCGCCTGGCGGAAAAGGCCCAGCGACTTTTTCATGCTCGGCCTGATGTCCCCCGCTTTTTCTGGACCAGGCGTCTCGTACGTCTTGGAGAAAAGCTCTGCAGGAAGCCTGTTCCTGAAAGGCTCGAGAAGCAGAAGCTCCTCCGGGCCCGGCAGACCGCTGGAAGCAAGCTCGGAGTTCTCGAAGTAGCTGTCAATACGTTCGTACTGTCCGTAGAAGATCGTCCGGTTTGTCCATTCGAAATCAAACATGTGGGCGAGAGCGAGCCGGACTCTCGGGTCGCTGAATATCGGCCTGCGAGTATTGAAGACCCACGCCTGCATCCCGGTCGGGTTCTCGTCGGGGAGCTCCTCTGTGATAATATGTCCTTTATCGAAGTTCGAGCCCTTGTAGGCCGTTGCCCATACCTTTGCCACGTTCTCAGAGCGGAAGTCGTATTCCCCCGCCTTGAACGCCTCTACGACAACGGTTTCATCCCTGTAGTACTCATACCGGATGATATCGAAGTTGTATCTGCCGACCATAACGGGCACCTTTTGTCCCCAGTAGTCGGGGTCCCTCTTGTAGGTGATCGAACGGCCCGGTTTTATATCGGCTATCCTGTAAGGGCCGCTTCCTACGGGCGGCTCGAAACTCGTGCGGTCAAACGGCTGTTTTGTGTAGTAACGCTTGGAAATGATCGGGAGCTGGCCCATGATGAGCGGAAGCTCCGGATTGTTCCCGTCTCTGAAAACAAACCGAACCTTGAGATCGGAAAGCTTCTCCGCGGATACGACATCCTGGTAGTAGTACCGATAGAACGGGGCGCCCTGTTCTTTCAGCGTGTTGAAACTGAACACAACATCGTCTGCAGTCACCGGGGTCCCGTCGTGCCACCGCGCCTGTTTTCTCAGGGTGTAGGCGATCCAGGACCTGTCTTCCGGGAGCTCGATCGTCTCTGCTAAAAGCCCGTACTCGCTGAACGGCTCGTCCGCCGACTGCTCGGTGAGGGTATCGAAAAGCAGCCCTGTCCCGGAGGCGCTCACCCCTTTGATGATGAACGGATTAAGCGAGTCGAAGGTGCCTATACCGGCAAGCTTAACAGTCCCTCCCTTGGCGGCATCGGGATTGACGTAGTCGAAATGTTTAAACCCTGGCCCGTACTTGATGTCCCCGTGAAGCGAAAGGGCGTGTGCCCGTGTTGTTTTCTGCTGCCCGAACAGAACGGATACTTGAAGGAGTATCACGAAAACAGAAAAAAGTACAATCGCTTTCTTCATCTTACCATTCCAATCCTTCCTTAAATTTCTCTCTAACAATAACATAGGTACTGTGTGTGTCAAGAGCAAAACCGCCTGTACATCCCTCCCCGATATCTCCTACGCAATTTTCGGCCCCGATATCTACCACCGGATTCGTCCTAACCCCGCTTCTTACGGAAAACTATGTAAAAGTATACAGAGGACTGATTCAGATACAAATATTATGAGGCAGCGGTAAAAAACTCGTCGCCGGCAAGGGTTCTACATCTCTTGTCGTTAAAAAACATCGATACAAAGCTTCTTCCGGACAACACCGTGAGCTTAAAAAACAGCCGGTACAGAAGCTTCGGGTGATACCTGAAAACCAGTATTCCGGCTCATTGTTTTATAACTGCTTGATTCGAACAGGTCCAGGAATTATCAGTACGCTATCTCGAGAAAAACAGACCCATGCGCTCGATGTAAGAGGTCCATCGATCCTCGCCCCAGTAGCGAAAGTGCCACGGCTCGTAGATGTACCCTGTGACTCTCACTTTGTGCTTCGGGTATGAGTGGGATATGCCGTACCTGTACGAGTTTCTTTTCAGCCATTCGAATGCAGCGGTGGACTCGAACCTCCCTGAAAGGCTGTACCCTATCTCATCCGTCGTGAGATCGCACGCTGTTCCGAGCTGGTGCTCGGAATGGCCCGGTTTCGCTACGGATCCCTGGACCGGCCCGTAACGTTCGATCGCCCGCTTGTACAGGTAGGACTGATACTGCGCATCTCTGAACGAAGAGAGCACCCTGATGCGGACACCGTCATTCTCCGCGTCCTCTATCATCCGGATGAATGCCTGCCCCGCTTCTTCGCGTATCTGGAGGACCCTGCCCTCGTATCCCTCCACCTTGTACCTCTCCGGCAGGAGGACGAGATCGTTTGGCCGGTATGAGAGGAGAACAGGGTGCTCCCTGTCGATCAACTCATAACCGATGACGAGGTTTCTGTTTTCTTCATAACGGCTCGAAGCGGGGATCCTCACCACGAACTGCTCAGGGAGGAAGAACATGTGATCACTCCTCCCCATATGGTACCAGACAACACCCTCCCTCACAGCCTTCGAGATCATATCGAGACGATCTGCGAATGCAAGAAGCACTCTCCTGTCATTCTGAGAGAGGAACGAGCTCTTCATGAATGGATAGCCTCTCGGCAGCGCGTAATAGAAGCTGCCTCCTTCACCGCCCATGAGGGTACCTGCCTGGGCCAGAAAGAGCAGAAGTAGAACCCTTTTAAGGAGGACTGAAATCTTCATGTTTGTAAGGGTACTAAGAAAGAGTCTTTCCATCAAGTAATTCGCGCCTCACAATTCTACTTGAAATTGATTTTTTAAGCTATTAATTTGGGTATATTGATAACAGGAGCAGACGGATGATAAAGAAACAGATCACATATGATTATAACAATGCTCTTGCAAAGAACACGGGTGGCAGGTCGGGTATCACACTCGAGGAGATCGAATCGTACGCAGAACGCACGAAACAAATACACGAAACCCTCATTTCGAGGAGGGGCAAGGGAGAACTTGTTTTCTATGACCTCCCCTACGGCAAGGACGATGTAAAGAAGGTCAAAAAGGTCGGCAACGAGATAAAAACCAGGATGGGGGACCGTCTCGAAAATCTCCTCATCATCGGTATCGGCGGCTCCTCTCTCGGCGGCATTGCGCTCTCCCGAGCCCTCTGCCATCCCTTCCACAACTTCCTTCCGAAACAGAAGAGGCAGGGACCCCGTATCTTTTTCGCTGAAAACATCGACCCTGATGAGATCAAGGGACTCTTCGATGTCCTCGACCCGGAAACCACCGCTGTCAATATTATCTCGAAATCCGGCACCACCGCGGAACCGATGGCCAACTTCCTCCTCTTCCAGAAGTACATGACGGAGAAGATCGGGGCCGATAACTTCAAGCTCCAGGTGGTCGCGACAACAGACCCCAAGAAAGGAACAATGAGAGAGATCGCTAATGAGCTCGGCCTTCAGACGCTCAAGGTTCCGGAGGGCGTGGGAGGAAGGTTCTCCGTTCTGTCGCACGTCGGTCTCTTCCCGGCATACATGGCGGGTATCGATATCGACTTACTGCTCGAAGGCGCTTCGCTCATGGACAAGGTTTGTTCGAGCAGTAAACTTCTCGAAAACCCCGCATATACCAATGGAGTGATCCATTACCATCTGCATACCACAAAGGGAGTGAACATGGCGGTTCTCATGCCGTACTCTTCCTCTCTCTCTGAAGTCTCCGTGTGGTACAGGCAGCTTCTGGCGGAGAGCCTCGGAAAGAAGTACTCTTTGAGCGGGGAGATCGTATATGCGGGCCAGACTCCGATCAAAGCAGTCGGTGCGGTCGACCAACACTCGCAGATCCAGCTCTATAGGGAGGGCCCTTTCGATAAGATAATCACGGTCCTGAAGGTGCAGAACTTTAAAAACTTTCTCAACATCCCCACCCTGTACGAAGAGCACGAAGGCCTGAGCTACCTCGGCGGCCACACCCTGAACGAGCTCTTCCAGGCGGAACAGATTGCGACCGTCCACGCTCTCATAAAATCGGGCAGGCCCGTGGTGGAACTCTCTCTGCCTGAGATAAACCCCCACACTGTGGGACAGCTCTTCTATCTCTACGAAGTGCAGACTGTCTTCAGCGGGTACCTGTACAATGTAAACTCACTCGACCAGCCCGGCGTCGAGGCCGGAAAGAACTACACCTACAGTATACTAGGGAGAAAGGGCTACGAGAAGGTATGGAAGGAGGAAGCCGGTTTACAGAAAAAGGACTCGAGATATATCA
>DATKZJ010000186.1:0-4235 GCA_035527995.1 Spirochaetota bacterium
GGTTCGTTATCTCGAACCATACGTTCTCCTCCCTGCAGATCCGAAGCGTGTTCAAAACCGGTCTCAGCTGCCCCGCATTGAGCCTTGAGTAGATCTCCTCCTTGAAGCTCTTCAGGTCGATGTTCGCAGCATCGATGTACCGGCACAAGTCTCGAAGCGCCTCCTCGTTTATATAGCCGTTCGTTACCCAGACGTTTTTCATCCCTCTCTCGCGCGCGATCTGGGCCGTGTCGTACATATATTCGTAGAACGCCGTGGGTTCGGAGTACGTGTATGCGATCGATACGCACCCGCTCTGCTGCGCGGCTTCGACAACCGCCCCGGGTGGGAGGTCGTAGTTGGTCGTCTCCTCGGGCTGTGACTGCGAAATGGACCAGTTCTGGCAGTTGAGGCAGCGCAGGTTGCACCCTGCGGTAGCCACGGAAAAGACCGGTGTCGCCGGAAGAAAATGGAAGAGGGGCTTCTTTTCCATCGGGTCGACATGAACAGCGCACGGGTTGCCGTACGCGAGAGTATAGAGCTTCCCTTCGTGATACACCTTGTTGCGGCAGATGCTTCTGTCGCCGGGTCTCAAGATACATTCGTTCGGGCACACGTGGCACTGCACATTCCTTCCCAGCTTGTCGTAGTGGTATCCTTCCCTGCTCCATTTCCACAGGGTCTTTGGGGCCCTGCCCTTAAATACCGAGGATTGAGCCCTGAGTCCTTTCTTTTTCGTGAACCCGAAGAGGCTCATGGCCGCTACGCCTGCGAGAGCTAAACGTATAAACTCCCTTCTCGAGATCCTCTTTTCAGACACCCTTTCATCAGTCACCGTTCGACTCTCTTTATTTAAGGGGTAGTGCTGTTTAACGTATTGTCCGTTGTGCTCCCTAAAAAATTATGTGTCTTGCTTCTCCGAGTCAACTGTCATGTTCACCGGCAGAGCGCCCTTCTCTTACAAAGCACGATGAAAAGGCTTGCCGCATTGACTGAAGCTACAATACCGCACACCGCAACCAGACCGAGAAGCGGTATCAAAAACGCCGACACAAGCAGCGCACCGATACAGGCGCCGAAGAGGTCAGCGTTGTAGAGCGCCGCCGCAGTATGCGAAACGCTCTTGAAATGTAGCTTGGACGCCAGGGGGAACTCCGCGCCGACGAGAAACCCAACAACCGTTGTAAGCAGAGGTATCAGAACCTGTGTGCTGACCGAGATGAGCACTATGCTCGACAGAGTCCCGATCATAAGCAGAACGGCCGGCACGAACAATGCCGACAGTATGAGAAGCGACTCGATCAGGACCATGCCGCCCACCCCCGTTTTTTCGAGCCGCCTGTTCATAACCCATGACCCTGCGGCAAGGCCTATCATGAACGCCGTGACGATGACTCCGATCTTCTGGTACACGTACCCGTACAGTATCTGAAAACCGATGAGTAGAACGACCTCGAGAGACGCTCCGGTAAACCCCGTCGTGAAGACCGCAAAAGGCACGGGCTTCATCCTCACGAGGTACAGCACAACGAGCGCGCCGGCCAGTGCGAAAAATATGTAGTAGTTGAAACTGAACTGCGATATCCAGAAGAGGAGGTAGTAGTAGTACGTTATCGGGGAAAAATCCCTGTTGATGCTTCCTTTTTCCCCTACCGCATCGCGTACCATACGTATCCTGTCCTCTGAGAGCTTTGCAGGCAGCCAGTAGAGGTTGACCCATTCGGTCTGTATATTCCTTTTCTCTATCCGCGACGCAATATCGTAGGTGAGCTCCCCGTCCGAGGCGATGAAACGGTTCACATCTCCTGGAATCACGATAACATGCTCGAAATTATTTTTCAGGGTGTTGAAGACCGAAGCGTTGAGCTCCCTCGCCTCCCGCGCCATGTAGTTCTCCTGCGAGCTGAGCTTGAGTGACACGACTGCCTCTCTTCCTATCGTACGCCTGAGCTCCTTGAAAAATTCATCCGTATAAAATCGGTTGATCTGGGCCGTCGACGGGTCTGGGAGGTCTACTATTACCACGTCGTACTCCTCCCCCGCCCTCTTCACCCACTGCCTTGCATCCATGCTGATCGTCCTTATCCTGTCGTCATCGAGGTTGGACGTGAACTTTCTCCCGATATCTATGATGAGCGGATCTAGCTCTACATAATCGATTCTCTCAGGCCCGTATTTGAGAATTTCAACTGTTGTCCCGGCGGCACCGCCCGAAATGAGGAGCACTTTACGGGGGGATTCGTGCTGCACCATTGCGTAGTGCACTGTTTCCTCGTTTGCTATCGTATTGTGAGTGGAAAAAAGAATGATCCCGTTCTCGAAGAAGTTGAGCTGGTTCCCCGTCCGTGTCACGACGAGGCTGCCGTACTTCGAGCTGCCGTTGAAAACGATCTCCTGTCCCGGGTACTGGAGCGCGACAGTCAGCTTGTTGAAGTCAACTATGATGAAAACCGAAAAAACAGCGAGAACTATTATCGAAAGCAGTCTGAAGAATCGTCTTCCTCCGAAACAGGAGACCAGAAGAGCGGCAGAGAGATTTATAAAAAGGATTATGTACGCAATCTGAAAATGATTGAGGAGAAAGACCAGAACGAAACTGAACAGGAGGCCTCCGAGTATGTCACCGATACTGTCGATGAAATAGACCTTGCCGATCGCTCCCGGGTCCTCCCGTTTTGCATAGATCACGCAGAACAGTGTAAGCAGGGAGCCGGAGATTACACAGTAGGGCAGAAGCAGGAGCAGGGATGTAAAAAATATTGTTACTACGCCGACTGATGCTCCTGCAGGGAAGGCAAAAGTTCTCAAAGAGCGGATTATGAAAAGGTGTAAAAAGGGGAGGATCGCGATGAAGATCTGACTCAGAATCAAAAAGCGTATTTTGTCCTTCAACCCGGCAAGGTACCTGCCGCACCAGGAGCCTGCCCCGGTGAGTAAAAGCCATGTACCGAAGATGACGCCGATAACGAGCTCGTTTCCATGGAACACCGATAAAAGCTCCCGCATCACTATGAGCTGCGTGATGATCGAGGAGATGCCGAGGGCTGTCACTGAGAAGAACAGCAGTTTCGTCCATCGCGGGATCTCTTTCAGCTTCATGGCCATGATCTAAACGTAAATTGTGTATCGATTTGCACAACAGCCTGCCGGTACACTCGTATATTATACGAACTTTCCCCACTACAGTATAACTGAGAACTATTTAGTATAACATCAATCATTTACCCTGTTTTTTCAAGGACCATTATTATCGATCCTGCCCGGTCGCCACATGTTCACTGTATAACAGCCAGGGCCGGTGCACCATAATGAATCTAATTATTGATATTTTTGTTATTGCATCATATACTGTTTTTATGAGTGGGAGGAGAATACGATGAAAATCGGAGAACTGATACGCGAAGAGAGAATCAACAAGGGGCTGACTCAGCGCCGGCTCGTTGAGCTTCTGTACCCCGACGTACAGGTCAGCCAGAATCGGCTCTCGAATGTCGAACGGGGTGAAAGGCAGATCCTTGCCGTGGAACTGGTAAGGGTTCGCGAAATACTCAATATTTCATGGTACAGGACAATCGACTGTCTGAAACATGAAATGCCATATATCACGGAGGGCAAGAAATACACCATCAAGTCACGAAAGATAACGGAGATAGTAGACAAGATCCAAAGACTTCAGCATCAGTTGAAGGAATTGGACGGAGATAATGCCTGAGTATAGAGGCGCCACCTGTACTTACATCTTCAGGACATATCAGGCTGGACATGTCAGGCTACGAAACTGGCTTGATCCCAGAAGAAGAAACGATGTCCGCAACAAAACAAGCTCCAGAGCTGCCGCCTTTCCAAGGGGCGCTAATAATATAACCTACACTCGTTCCCCCTACGGATTTATATTTGATGACAGGAGAGAAGTATGAAACACTATGCTCTTGCGGCAGCGTACGTTCTGTTTCTCACGCTCTTTTTACCAGCCGTATCGATACCCGCAAGGCTCGACGCAAGGAGCGTCAAGGAGCATGTCTCCAGTGAAGTATCAACAGAAAAACTGCATGATGTTCGGGAGCCGGCGGTGGCGGGCACGTTCTATCCTTCGGAACCTGAAGAACTCGAAGCAGCGGTAGACAGATATCTCATGGAAGCGGCTTCGGACGTATCTTTAGAGAGCCCGGAGGAAGAGATTCTCATAATCCTCGTACCGCACGCCGGATATGAATTTTCGGGCCGGACCGCATCCAGCGCATTCGCCCACATAAAAG
>DATKZJ010000187.1:0-7510 GCA_035527995.1 Spirochaetota bacterium
GTCATCGAAGCGGGCAGAGACCTGTTCAAGGAGGGCGACTCCGGAGATACTATGTACATAATCCAGCAGGGGAGAATCAAGATCACGAAGCGGGTGAACAACGTGGAAAAGATACTCATGGTTCTGGGCAAAGGCGACTTCTTCGGCGAGATGGCTCTCATCCGGCAGACCTCGAGAACCGCAACTGCAACCGCAATAGATACATGCGAGCTCTTAACATTCAACCGGAACGGTTTTGTCAGCATGATAAGCAAGAACTCGAGCATAGCAATGAACATCATAGAGAAGCTTTGCCTCCGCCTCGAAAAGGCCGACAACCAGATCCGGGACCTTGCCAAGAGGGATGTAAAATCCCTCGTGATCAGTGCGCTCAACGATCTCAGACGGGCGACAAAATCACCGGGCGAAACTGGTGCAAGCAACTCACTGAACTACTCCGAAACGGTGAGGAACATCTCCATGCAGGTGAATGCCTCGAAGGAAGACGTTGAAACGCAGATTCAGAGGCTCATCTCTTCCGGATTCCTCGCGAGAGACGGTAATATCCTCGACATCCTGAAGAGTGAAGAGCTCGACAAGCTCGACGGATACTTCAAGCGTTAATATCTCAATGTGATGACATCGCTCCCAGATATCGGCGCCTTGCGACAGCGCAGCCGGGTGAGAAAAAAACCCACTGGCCCGACAAAGGAGGGCCGATGCAGCAGAGGTGCTCCTATTCGACAATGGCGGAGAGAGACCTCGATGAAGTGATAACGATCGAGAGAGAGGTCTTCAGTCATCCATGGAGCAAGGAGTTCTTCAGGCTAATAATCTCAGACAGTAACAACTGGGTCATCACAATGCGCCGCGATGACCTCATGGTAGGCTACGGCGGCTACCACCTCCTGAAAAAGGGGACACCCTTCCTCTTTTCAGAGTCCCGCCTCATGAGGACCATCCACCTCATCAACATTGCGGTGAGCCCCCCCCTTCAGAACCACGGATTCGGAACCATGCTCCTCGATTTCCTCCTCGATAATGCGAAGAGGAGTAATGCCGAATACTGCTACCTCGAGGTTCGCCCATCCAACCTTCGAGCCTTCCAATTCTACCAGCATCGCGATTTCTCTGTTATCGGGCTCATAGAAAACTACTTCCCCCAAGAGAAGGAAAGCGCCATCGTAATGGGAACCGAGCTCTCGGGTCTTATTCGGGAGAGGTAGCAAGGGTCGAAACATCCCAGGAAGAATCGCCATAAGCCCTGCAGAGTGTGAAATCTTTGTACCTACCGGGGAATAAACCCCCATTTCTCACACAGGAATGGGGGGTTCAATCCCCGTTTCTCATGACAAACAGCAAACTGTAAGTAACGGGGCTTTTAGTGCTTTGTTCACCGTAAACTTTATTTTTTACAGCTGCCAAGTCATCATTTATACCCCTTGCTATGCAATTTGTGAGTAAACCGCATTAACACCGGAGCTTACTGTGACGTCGATATCTTCCGTCTTGTAAACAAAAAGAGGGGAATTTCTCCCCCTCTTTTTTTGCCGCGCTTGTATGTTATGCCACAGTGATATCTTTGTCGAGGTATACGTCCTGTATTGCGTTGAGAAGCTTTACGCCCTCCTCCATAGGCCTCTGGAAAGCCTTTCTTCCGGAGATAAGGCCCATCCCGCCGGCACGCTTGTTGATAACAGCCGTCCGAACCGCCTGGGAGAAATCATTCTTTCCGGACCCACCGCCTGAATTTATCATACCCGATCTTCCCATGTAGCAGTTCACCACCTGGTACCGGGTGAGGGCTATGGGGTGGTCGCTCGAAAGCTCGGAGTATACCTTGTCATGGGTTTTTCCGAAACCAAGCGCCGTATACCCTCCGTTGCATTCCGCCTGCTTCTGCTTGATGATATCGGCCTGGATCGTTACTCCGAGATGGTTCGCCTGGCCCGAGAGATCGGATGAGAGGTGATAGTCCTTCTCTTTCGTCTTGAAGGCGGGGTTCCTGAGATAAGCCCAGAGCACCGTGAACATCCCGAGGCTGTGCGCGTACTCGAAAGCCTGCGTAATCTCCTGGATCTGCCGTCTTGACTCATCGGACCCGAAGTAGATCGTCGCCCCGACGGCGACGGCACCGAGATTGAACGCCTGATCTATGCTGGAGAAGAGTATCTGGTCAAACGTACTCGGATAGGTGAGAAGCTCGTTGTGATTGATCTTCAAGATAAACGGGACCCTGTGTGCGTACTTCCTCGACACCGCGCCGAGCACACCGAGGGTCGAGGCTACTGCATTGCAGCCTCCCTTGACGGCGAGCTTCACGATATTTTCAGGATCGAAGTAGATCGGGTTCGGCGCAAATGCGCTCCCCCCTGAGTGCTCGACATCCTGATCGACGGGAAGGATGGAGAGGTATCCCGTTCCACCGAGCCTGCCCGCATTGAATACAGTTTGAAGGTTCCTCAGCACCGGGACAGGTCTGTCTGTCTCAATGAGAACACGTTCGACGAAATTAGGTCCAGGGAGATGCAAATCCTCTTTCGGAACCGTCGTACATCTATATTCCAGAAGATCCTTTGCTTCATCCCCTAAAAGTTTTACTATTTCGGTCATGATAACCCCCTTGCATGCTATTTAGTACCTTAATACTGATTTTCTTACCGTTTTGGCAAGAAAATATTTTGATCAAGAATGTGGCTTGTCCACATTCGGATGAATATAATAAAATATCCTGCTTTTTCAAAACGACATATGCGCCTAACCCGCTATTGTATCTTCTATTATGTCTGCAATCGCCACGGAAGCGCCGGCCCGCACGAGCTTCTGCGCGTTCTGCCCCATCCTGGCACTGCGCTTTGTATCGTCGAGAAGCCCCTCTATCGTTTTCTTCAGCGTTTTCTCGGTGAGCTTCTCACTCGGGATCACGACACAAGCTCCCTGGTTCTCCCAGTAACGCGCGTTCTCGATCTGCTCGCCCCTGCTCGCCGTCTTCGGGAGAGGGATGAGAACCGAGGCCTTCCCCAGGACTCCTATCTCATACAAGACTCCTGCTCCTGCGCGGGACACCACGACAGATGCGGCCTGCAACACGTCTCCCATGAGCTCTTCCAGGAACTCGAACTGACGGTAGTTTTTCTTTCCGGAAAGGCCCTCTCTCAAGTTTCCTCTTCCGCACCCGTGCGCGATGTTGAAGAGGAGGGTTTTTTCATCAAGCATTTTCCATACCGCTTCGTTTATTGCGGAGGAGCCCAAGCTCCCGCCCACGACAAACACGATCGGGAGATCGTTCTCGAAGCCCAGCCACTGAACTCCACGTTCACGGGATCCCTTCAGTACCCTCTCACGTACAGGGTTGCCTGTAAAACAGACGGTCTTATCCGGAAAGTAGTCTGCGGTGAGCCGGAAGCCGACACACACCACGGACGCACTCCTGGAGATGATTTTCGTTGCCAGTCCCGGGATCGTATCGCTCTCGTGGGTTATGACAGGGACCCTCAAGATCCTCGCGGCAAAAACAGGAGGAACGGAAACAAAGCCCCCCTTCGAGAAGAGAACTTTCGGTTTTATTCTGCAGAAGAGAAGCAGGGCCTGCAGGATGCCGAAGAGAACCCTGAATATGTCTGTGAAGTTGCGCAGAGAGAAGTAGCGTCTCAGCTTCCCTGTCGAGATGCCGCGAAACTGCACCCCGATCTGTTCAGCACACTCACGCTCTTTTCCCCTCTTCGATCCGATCCAGACGATATCCTCCCGCCCTCTTTTCCTCAGCTCCTCGATTACGGCGACAGCTGGAAATATATGCCCCCCTGTTCCTCCCCCTGTTACCGCAATCATCTTCAATTCTCCGGGTGGTCTTTTAATCGGCTCCCTGTGACTGATACAATGCATCAAAAGATATTCCAAAAGTCACCAGTGAACTCAATAGTAACACTTTTTAGTATCTTAATACTGATTTTCTTGCCTTTTTGGCAAGAAAATATTTTAATCAAGAATGTGGCTTGTCCACATTAGGGGGCGGATGTATAAAATTCTATTTGCAAAATCAGGAGTGCATACTACTATTACACAAAAACAGTACATGACGACCTTGCAGCCGTTACACCGGCATGAGCTGTTAATTCGAGGGGGGACAGTATGGAGATCAAAACCATAAAGATCGATATACCGGAGGGATCGAATATCATCCTCGGCCAGACCCATTTCATCAAGAGTGTCGAAGATCTCTACGAGGCGATAATCAACAGCTCCCCGCATATCAAATTCGGGATCGCATTCAACGAAGCGAGCGGGGTATGTCTCACGAGAAAGGAGGGGAACGACGAAGCGCTCATGGGGCACGCCGTTGATGCGGCGCAGAAAATCGGCGCCGGACACATCTTCGTCATCTTTCTGAAGGAAGGTTTCCCCATCAACATCCTCCCCTCTGTAAAAGCGGTAAGGGAGGTCGTGCACATCTTCTGTGCTACGGCAAACCCTCTGGAAGTCATCGTGGGGGAGACCAATCAGGGGAGGGGGGTCCTGGGAGTCGTCGACGGATTCATGCCGAAAGGGGTTGAAACACAGAAGAATATAAAGGCCAGGGAGGAGCTTTTAAGAAAGTTCGACTATAAGAGGTAGCCCTTTTTTTCGATTGCATTTTAAATCCGAGGTGTTATATTTGGGAACACTCATTATGAGAGGGGGAGGTGATGTCAGATGCTATGGGGCATGGATAGTTTTTGCCGCAGTACAACAAACCAATGAGACAAGGAGTGTGAAATGGCAAAAACTATACAGGAGATAAATGAAAAGATCAGGGCGAAGCGGGCCTGCATTTTCACAGCCGAGGAGATAGTGGGGTACGTCAAGGAAAACGGCCTCAAAAAAGCTGAGGCCGAGGTCGATGTCGTGACGACCGGTACCTTTGGCCCCATGTGCTCTTCCGGCGCATTCCTCAACTTCGGACATCCATCTCCGAGAATAAAGATCCAGAAAGCGTGGCTCAACGACGTGTTCGCCTATGGAGGCATCGCGGCCTGTGACGTATACATCGGGGCGACGGAGATCCCTGATGACGACCCTGCGAACAAGATCCATCCTGGTAGATTTCGATACGGGGGAGGTCACGTGATCGAGGATCTCATCGCAGGAGAGGATGTCTTCCTCAGGGCAACCTCATACGGCACCGACTGCTACCCGAGAAAACGACTCGAGTCCTACATCAATATAAAAGACCTCAACCAGGCGTTTCTCGTCAACCCGAGAAACGGCTATCAGAACTACAACGTCGCCGTAAACACCTCCGACAAGGTGATCTACACCTACCTCGGCATACTCCAGCCCCACCTCGGAAATGCGAACTACTGCTCCGCAGGGCAGCTCAGTCCTCTTTTGAACGATCCGTACTACCGGACCATCGGTATCGGCACAAGGATATTCCTCGGCGGAGGAGCGGGCCTGGTTACCTGGCAGGGGACGCAGCACAACCCTACGGCAGAGAGAGGTGAAAACGGCGTTCCCATGGAGGGAGCGGGCACGCTCTGCGTGACAGGCGACATGAAGCAGATGAACACCCGCTACATACGCGGGGTGTCGATGCTCGGTTACGGAGTAAGCCTCGCTTTGGGAATGGGCGTTCCCATCCCGATCCTGGACGAGGAGATGGCGAGGTTCGTGAGCGTCAGCGACGCCGAGATATACGCACCGGTGGTAGACTACTCCTCCGCGTACCCCAACCTCGAACCGGGTAATCTAACGAGGCTGAACTACCGTGACCTTCGAAGCGGCAGCGTCACAATCGAGGGCAAGACCGTTCCCACGGCAGCGCTATCGAGCTACAGTCTGGCGAAGGAAATCTCAGAAGTCTTGAAGTCCTGGATAGAGCAGGGGAAATTTTTTCTCAGCGAGAAAGTGGAACCCATACCCGGGGTGGAATCCGGACAGACCTTCAAGCCGTTTATTATGAGAGAAAAAGGGGGTGAGCAGTCATGACACAGGCCACCACAAAAAACATCATGCTCCACTACCCGAGGAAGCTCGCGGACAAACCGATCATTTCCAACCTCATAAGGGATTACAATATTACGGTAAACATCACGAGGGCGCGCATTGACCAGGACGAGGAGGGAACGCTCGTCATCGAGATATCGGGCACGAAGGAGAACGTAAAGGCTGGACTGGACTATCTTTCAGATCTCGGTATAAGCCTGAAGCCGGTGTCAAAAGTGATAAAACGCGTCGACGAACGATGCACCCACTGCACAGCCTGTACTGTAGTATGCCCCACAAAGGCTCTCGCGATCGGAAACAGGGAGAGCATGGTGGTTGATTTCATCGAGGATAAATGCATCGGCTGCGGCCTCTGTATTCCCTCATGCCCGTACATGGCCATGGAGATGATCGAATAACGGTTTTTTTCGCAAATATCGAGTGCTGATCGCACGCACGAACAGATATAAAAGATAGTGCTGTATCCATAAAAAAGGAGGGGATTATGTCCGAAAAAAAACCTGTCGGTCAGATACTCATGGAATCCGGCATGATAACAATAGATGATCTCAACGAGGCCCTCGAGATACAGAAGTCCTCGAGCCAGATGCTTGGGGAGATCCTCATCGGAATGGGTGCGATCACCGAGGAAGAGCTACAGCTCGCCCTCGAGTTCCAGGACTGAAGTCCGGGACGACTAGAGGAAGACGCTCTGGATATCCTCTATCTTGAGCATCTTCATGATCTTGTTTTTTGCCTCAAGGTAGCTGTAGAACGCGATTATCTCGTCCGGAGTTCTGCACCGTAGAAGCCACTCAAAGTGCTCCATCCGGGAGAAGACCTTGGCAAGAGATTCGACAATCCTCTTGTAGATCTCTCCGAGGTACTCCGGAGCGAGGAACATGAAGGCGATGTGTATCGGAGTGCTGTCAAGGCTTTTCATGCTGATGCCGTCGGGTGAAAGGCCGATGATCGGTACTATATCATCCACGAAATCGCCGAATGCGTGGAAGAGCGCGATGTTCTTCCCTATAGGCGTTCCGACCACATCTCCGGACTCCAAAAGTGCCTTTTCTGCCTTCGCAATATCGAGAATGCGCTCTCTGCCGGCGCGGACGAGCTCACCCACCACATCACTCTTCGTCCGCCCTTTTAATCTCGGAATCACTAGGTCCTTGTGAAACATGAGGGACGCGGTGTACGGCAGAGGCTGCAGCGCATCGCGGTCCTTCTGCTCCGATGTGTCCACGGTGAGGTTATGCCTCTCCCTGTATTCGGGTATCGATATCATAGGCGGCCGCTCGGTGCCCCACACCTTCATCTTCTCCATGGAGTAGAGGTGCTTCACCCCGGTGATGACCTGCAGGGAATCCGAGAGGTCCTGGAAGATCTCTATCCTCCCCATGTCATCCGCCCTCTGAAGAAGAATCTTGAGGATTCTGTAGGCCATCGAGCGGAGAGCACCGATCGACTGGTTTCTGTGGATCCTGACCACGATGTCGCACTGGCCTATCACTCCGAGCCCGTAAAGCCTGAGGATGTCGATGAGGTGGCCCGCCTCGACTCC
>DATKZJ010000188.1:0-12791 GCA_035527995.1 Spirochaetota bacterium
GTTGTGGATTCCAGCTGGATTCCTTACCCACTACAGGATGTTTGAGTGAGGGAAAACAAGCCTTCTTTTGACATTTTATAGAAATGAAGGTTAAAACGTTTGTTTTAAAAGAGTAGGTCCACTATATGTGACGCTACTAAAATATTGAACACCAATATTGAATAGGGGTTCAGACATGTCAAAAGCAGGGGAAATTATGGAAAAAAGGGCACAGGCGTATACTTTTTATACTTTTGAAAAAAGAAAACCAGCGTGACAGCCCGGGTTAACACAACCCGGGCTGTCACGATCATAGTCTATGGAGTCCGCGCAAACCGGAAGCCCAATTCCTGGCCGCTGTAACCGGCGGAGCCGTTTACCGAAAAACCGATCTGAAGGTAGACTTCGGATCCGTTCCAGCCTCCGCCCAGGGCCTTGCGGGTCATTGCTCCTCCGGTAAAGTTTATTTCGATCACATTTCCGCTCATATCCTAAATTCCGAAGGCGTTGCCGTACCCCGAACACGCCGTGGTTGGCGTCGCACTCCCCGCTGTTCCGACTCGATGAGCCCCTACTCCCGCGTTATCGTCGTACTAGGCATAATTTATTTATACGGCGGACAAGTCGAGCGCGCTGGAGGGATAGCAGGGGCCGGTGGTGTCTCCGCTCGCGCAGTCTCCAGGCGTCCATACGTTCCCGTCCTGATACCGCGCCGCGCATTCCCACTCTACCGCAGAAAGAAGGCGGAAACCCTTTTTCGACAGGTCTTCAACAGTCTCGTCAGGGTCCCAGGAGCTGTCCATCCCGGAATACACGACCTCTCCGGCGCCACCGTTTACCATCTCGGTCAGCCAGTTGCAGGACAGCACCGCCCCGAACCAGGTTATTTCGACACACGGATACTCTTCGTACCCGGTGTCGGCAGAGAACACTCCGGATGAAAAACCGATCAGGCATGATCCGTCCAGATCGAGAAACTCCCGTCCGTGAAGGGTCACAGTCGTAGCGCTTACCGTACACCCGCTCATCCTGCCGCTGTCGTAGGCCCACTGGTATACAGCGGCCATAAGCCCGTTTGTCGTCTCAGTCTCGGCGATCCAGAAAGCGTCCGCCGTCTCATCCCCGCCAAGGTCATCCTCGCCCGTGGGGAACGTACCGCCCGGTGCATAGATCATATCAAACGATACTGAGCCGGCCGTATGAATCTGGCTTTCCCTTGCTTTCGGCATATACGGCGTCCCGCCTCCTGAGCCGCCGTCGGAAGTACAACCAACGATGAACAGCATTACAATAAAAGAGAAAAAGAAGATGAGATAATTTTTAAAAAGGAATGTACCGGGCATATCGCCCCCCTTCATTGAATTTTGTAAAATCTGTCCGTAAAAATATGTATTACCAGAGACACTCTTTCAACTACCCGTAGAGCCGGTTACACTTTCCGTGCCGTTCCTAACAATCGCAAATCATAGAGACGCGATCGTTCGGATAAGAACTATGATGAATATTCTTATTATGATAATTATTCTATATTTTCATAAACTAATAATTATACAGGCTGTCAATTTATTGCCAATATCAAAAGGCATAAAAATGTATATAACCTATAATTCTTTCGCTGGAGAGTGTTCGTACCGAACCGCAACACACCGTCAGCTCCCTATATTTCAACAAGCTTGACGAATCACAGCGGATATACTATGCTTTGATATCCTTGTTAAGCCTTAAACAACAAACCTATTACACGCAGACGGGATAACTCAATGAAAGAAAAAAAGTTCCATCCGGCCGTGCTCAAACGTTCACTCAGTGTCTTTTTCAAAGATGCACTGCGTGTGGCGTTTACGAATCCCTCACAGGCTCTTGTCTTCTTACGAACCCTGATCTGGCTGAAGAGGGCCTCAAAGAAACGGGAAGTTTTGAAGGCACAGGGGATTGAAGTCCCGCCGATCATTATCTGGAGCATCACAAACCAGTGCAACCTTCAATGTGAAGGCTGTTACAACCAGTCTTTTTTCCCCGATTCGAAAGAAGAGATGGAAGAATCGGAGATACGGCGGATCACGCAAGAGGCTCGGGACCTCGGCGTTTCGTTCTTCGTGCTTGCGGGCGGAGAGCCGTTCATGAAGCCGGAGATTCTGAACATCATGAAAGATTTCCCTGAAATCATCTTCATGGTCTTTACAAACGGCCTTCTCGTCAATGACGAGATGATATCCCGGTTTAAAAAACAGCGCAATGTGGTCCCTCTTCTCAGCCTGGAAGGGTATGCCGAAGAGACAGACAAACGAAGGGGAACCGGGACATATGAAACGATAGTAACCGCGATGAAAAAGATGAAAAGAAATCATCTTTTCTTCGGGACGTCTCTCACCCTGACGAGATCCAATTTCCAGGTATTGACCGGCGAACCGTTCATAAAAAGGCTGACCTCTTCGGGCTGTAAATTTTTTCTCTTCATAGAATACACACCGACCTGCGCAGAAACAGAACACTGGGTCCTGACCAGAGAGCAGAGAGAAATGGTAACGGGCCTCATGAAGTCCTATCGGTCGAAACATCCGGCCCTTTTTATTGCCGTACCCTGGGACGAGGATGATGTGGGCGGGTGTCTTTCCGCAGGCCGCGGATTCGTTCATATCAACGCCAGAGGCGATCTGGAACCTTGTCCCTTCGCGCCGTTCTCAGACGTAAATGTGCGAGACCGTTCACTTAAAACGGCTTTCCAATCTGAATTCTTCAAACGAATTCGGCAGCTCCCGGAGCTTTCAAGAGAAACGGGCGGAGGCTGTGTGCTCTGGAAAGAGAAAGAACTGGTGCTTTCCATTCTGCAGCAAGCGAATGACCGTTCCGCCGAACAAGAGAGAAGCAAGGAAAACCCTCATATGTCCCCATGACATTATCCCGACGACCCAGAATATTCCGGTGACACAGGATGCCATCAGACACGGTCACGTGCAGCTGCTCTTACTCTCTCTTGTCAGCAGAATTTTGCCGGGAAACCTCGAAACAACAACCTTCGAAATCATTCAAAACAGCAAGAGCCCATTCGATGTACGACGTCATCGTAAAATTTAAGCGGGACAGACGAAGAGAGATGCTATGAGATGAGGTCCGATTCAGTTTTTGTATGCCTGTAGCAAAAAAACCTCCGCCCACAGCCTGCGCCATAGGATGAGACTCTTATTCATACAGGTTACTTCAAAGCAACGAAGAGTCCTTCGTTACCGTTCATTCGGGAGAACCGCCGCCAGTGATATACTATTCAGGATATCAAGCTGGCGACGTGCGATTCATCTGCAAGCTCTAACCCCCATTTCTCACAAAACTCTTTAAATATTTGGACATAGGGGTTTTAGCGCTTTTCTCACTGTAAACTCTATTTGTTACATGAAAATACAAACTACTATCATATCATCACTGAGCTCCGTTGATATGCAATTGTTTAGAAAACCGCACTAAAGGCTTTCCGGCTGAACCCTAATGTGGACAAGCTACATTCTTGATGAAAAAGGCAAGAAAATCAGTATTACGGTACTAAAGAAAAAGAAACCTGGAAATAAATACAAAGATGGATCATAATTATATATGATGCTCCCCTAATTCACACAGATATTGTAACACGCCGGAATTGTCCGCTGTCTTATACCATAACCTGTGAATCGGTTTCCAGAGGAGATCGGGAGATGAAGAAGGTTTTTATAATTACGATCCTGTTCATCCTTTTTATTTTCACTGCCGGTGTTAACAGCACCTTGTCGGATGACATCGCTATCGTTTTTATAGACAAAGAAACCGCAGGGAAAATCGGCCCATTTCCGTTTTCGAGAGAGAGGTATGCCGATTTTATCGAATCGATATACTCCTATTACAGCCCTAAATGTTTATATTTTAACCTTATTATTTCGCAGTATCAGCAGGGATCAATGGAATCGGACATGGAGCTGATCAACGCTGTTACTGAAAAAAAGAACATATTCTTCAGCTCAAAGGTGTCGGATACAGAGGTCGAGCATGCCGCATATACAAATTCTCAGTTCAATGAAATCAAATTCGACAGAATATGGGAAGTAAAAGGGGCCGTCTTCCCCTTACAAAAAATCGTGCAAAACGGAGCGTACACAGCCATAAGCGATGTGAGACTCAATAAACACGGAACCGTCGATAAGATGTCGACAGTAGTACAGATAGATGGTCGAAACTACCTGTCGACTCCCCTGTTCCTCTCTATGGCATACCTCGATATTGCGCCGGCAGCTCTGTTAAATGTAAACAGCAGCCGTCTCGGAAACAGCAGGGTGAAAACCGACAGATATGGATGGTTTGAGATAGATTTTACTCATAACTTTAAAAAGTACTCCTACAATGATATTCTGGAAAACAAAGCACAAAAGGACTCGATTAATGACAGGATAGTGCTGTTTGGATTAGATATTCCTGAAACGGAACCCTATTTACAAACAGGTGACAGAGGGATAATGCCCGGTACGGAAGTAATTGGAAATGCGACCCAGACCCTCATAGATCAGCTGCGATAGCAACAGCACATCGACGGCGTAAGTTATGAGCTTGCGGTTGAGATCCGGACCTTAATGAACCGTTTCAGATGATCTTCTTTCAGTCCCCACGGGGACTGAGCAGTCCCCGTGGGGACTGCAGCCGGTCCTGGCGAGCGTTTTTCGTTATTTGCAATAAGGCCGGATTCATTTATAATAGATAATATTCAGGCGCTGAATTTTAACAGGCGGAAAAACAGATGCCTATTTCATACGATCGGCTTCCTGACGGTCCTCCATGGGTCCGGTACCGAGTGATGATCGACCTGCTGAAGAGAACAGAAACGGACGAAGAAGCTGCCTCACAGCGGAAGCTGGCCGTGGACAGTCCGGAAATCCGGATCATCCTCGATGAACTGCAGCAATGGCCGGGTACTGTTCTTAAAAGCCACAAAAACGCAAGCCAGGCTATCCATAAGCTCTCTTTTCTTGCAGATCTGGGACTCACAATAGACGATAGTCCTATGGACTCTATTGTGGAAAAAATCCTACGGCACCAGTCTGCCGAGGGGCCGTTTGAAATACTGATGAATATCCCGACACATTTCGGAGGATCCGGAACCGAAAGATTTCTCTGGATGCTGTGCGATGCTCCTCTGATAGCCTATTCCCTTATAAGGCTTGGGCTCGGCCGTAATGTACAGGTGAAGAAGAGCGTCGACCATCTTCTGTCGCTCGTCCGCGAGAACGGATGGCCCTGCGCTGCTTCGTCAGGAGCGGGAAAATTTCGAGGGCCCGGCAGTAAGACCGACCCATGTCCCTACGCTAATCTCATGATGCTGAAATTGTTGTCGCAGATTCCTGAAACGGCCGACAGCAGAGAAGCCGGCATCGGAGCGGAAACGCTCCTGTCTCTCTGGGACATGAGAAAAGAAAAGAAGCCGTACCTGTTCGCAATGGGTACCGATTTTCAGAAGCTGAAGGCGCCTCTTGTCTGGTATGATATCCTTCATCTGCTCGATGTTCTGTCTCTTTTTCCCCATCTTCATTCTGATTCACGGTTTCAAGATATGTTAGAACTCGTTGAATCGAAAAAGGACGGCAACGGCCTTTTTACCGCGGAGTCGGTCTGGCAAGCGTGGAAGGGATGGGAATTCTGTCAAAAAAAACAGCCGTCATACTGGATCAGCTTTCTCGTGTACAGAATACTGGACAGGGTTCATAAGGCGTAAACAGGACACGTGCCGCTGTTTCGTATGAACTTGCAATGATACACACTGTACTACTGTTATTTCAAACTCGCGATACGAGATCCCGGCCGGTTTCGTTTGAAAACCGGTGACAAATGAGGAGTCTTTCAAATGCTGGAACAAATGATATTCCCGGAATACATAACCGGTAACTTTATCATCCGGCTTGCCGTAGCCTGTTTTTTAGGAGGAATTATTGGATTCGAGCGCGACATCCACGGCAGGGCTGCAGGATTAAGAACGAACCTTTTGATCAGCTTGGGAGCAGCAGTATTCATGCTGGTTTCAGAATATCTCGCCGTATCGTATGCAGGCAAAATGGGGGGCTCTGTAATCCGGACCGATCCCGGTAGGATCGCGGCTCAAATAGTCACTGGGATCGGCTTTCTTGGGGCCGGCGCAATAATCAAGTACGGTTTTTCTATTCGTGGACTGACGACAGCCGCATGTATATGGATCTCCGCAAGCATAGGGATGAGCGCGGGAGCGGGATTCTTTGAGCTGGCAATTGCCGCCACTGTCATCGGGCTGTTCTGTCTTGTCGTACTCAATACTTTTGAGAAAGGATACGCAAAGGATTCCTACAGAATACTTGAGGTGGAAACATCGAACGATATCGACTTATCGCAACTGATAGACATCATAAAGGGGAAAGATATTAAAATACTATATCTGGACAAACGAAGGGACTATGATGCGAACAGGATGTTCATATCGTTTACGATCCGGCTGCATCACAAGGGGGTCACGGACGAGGTGTCGCATATTATTGTGGGGGCTTTAGAGAGATCGAATATCCCGATCCACAAGATACATTGGACGCATCAATAGTACAGGTATCGCGACAAGAGCCCTCCCGGACCGATACCGCCGTTCAAACGGACACCGGCCTTTAGCTCTTTCGGGGGGGAACCCGCTATAGAGGTGCAGAAAATGCCTTTTTGTTGACATATAGTCCTGATTTTAGTAGCATGTTTAAAGAAAATATACGATTTTATCCAGATTGTTGCGCTGTAACATATAGCAATTTTTCCAGATCAGCTTTTTTCCCGAATCATCGCGGCTCGAAACGCTATCTCCATGAGCGGCCGTAAAGCAGAGAATTCGGGAGTGACCAGAGAGAAACGCATGAAGATCTTTCCCATTAAAATCCAGAACCTGAGGAGGAAGGGAAACCTATGAAGAGTGCTGAGGTGCTGCGAATCGCAACCGACGTGGGCGGAACGTTTACCGACCTTGTATACCTGCATATATCAGGGAAAGGAAAACAGGAGATCGGAACGGCAAAATCGGACACCACCCCACCCGATTACGAGCAGGGGGTCATGGATGTTTTCAATCAGGCAGAGCTCGATGCCTCGAACGTCAACTTCTTTGCCCACGGAACGACGGTAATCATCAACGCTCTTACCGAAAGAAAAGGGGCCAAGACCGGTTTGATCACGACAGAAGGATTCCGCGACATTCTCGAGATCGCGAGGGGCAACAGGCCGGACTTTTTCAATCTGAACTACAGAAAACCGAAACCTTTTGTTCCCAGGTATCTGCGCAGGGAAGTTTCAGGGAGAATCTCCTATAAGGGAGAGGAGCTGAAACCCCTCGATTTCTCGGTGCTTCCCGCCATCCTGGAAGATTTCAAAGCCGACGGCGTTGAAGCGATCGCTCTCTGCTTTATAAGCTCGTATGCCAATTCGGTCCACGAGGAGGCCGCAGTCGCGAGAATAAGAGAGCTATGGCCGGAGGTTGCGGTGGTCGCATCACATCAGATCACACGGGAGTGGAGGGAGTACGAACGCACCAACACCGCGGTCCTCTCAGCGTACGTGCAGCCTGTGGCACGTCACTACCTCGACCGGTTGAGCGAGTGTCTGGCCGATATCGGGATGCACGGCAGCCTGTACATCATGCAGTCCAACTGCGGCGTCGATACCGTCAAAAACGCCCGGGAAATCCCCATCACCATGATCGAATCCGGCCCCGCGAGCGGCGTGTGGGGAGCTGCCGCTCTCGGCGAGATCATCGGAGAGCCCAATGTTATCGCCCTCGATATCGGCGGGACCACCGCCAAGTGCGGTCTCATCAATAACAGCCAGGTGAAGATCAATACCGATTATATGATTGGGCGCACCCAGACCTCGGCAGGTTTTCCGGTCATGGTGCCTGTAGTGGACCTCGTTGAAATCGGTAACGGCGGAGGTTCTATCGCCTGGGTGGACGAATTTCAGAAGCTGCACGTGGGCCCCCAGAGCGCGGGGGCTATGCCGGGTCCCGTTTCATACGGAAAGGGAGGGACCGAAGCCACCACCACGGACGCCAATCTCGAGCTCGGGAGGATAAACCCGAACTATTTCTGCGGCGGGACAGTGACAGCGGATATGGAGGCGGTAAGAAGGTCCCTCGATACTCTGGCGAAGAAATTAAAAACCGGGCGTCGAGAAGCGGCGCAGGGTATCGTGCGGATCGCCAACAACAACATGGTCAATGCCCTGAAGCTCGTTTCGGTAAATCGCGGCCACGATCCGAGGGAATATACGATGATCGCCTTCGGAGGGGGAGGTGGCATGCACGCCTGCGCCCTGGCTCTCGAGCTCGGAATAAAAAAAGTCGTGATACCGAAACAGTCTGCGGTCTTTTCGGCATGGGGAATGCTGATGTCCGATCTTCGGAGGGACTACATACAAACACAGATCATCGAGCTGGACGCAAAAAACGCGGTGAAGCAGCTCAACAGCACTCTGAAGGGACTCGAAAAAAAGGCGCTCGATGAGTTTTCCGGAGAGTCCATCGAACGCTCAAGGGTCAAATTCCTCCGATACGGCCAGTTCAGGTACCAGAACCAGGCCCACTCTGTGGAAGTTGTCCTGCCGGGCGATACCATCGGCGAAAAAATGATCGGCGGGATACGCGACCGCTTCCATTCGGAATACGAGCGGGAGTATTCATACAGGCTGGAGGCCCCTGTCGAGATCGTGGGGTTTCATGTGGTTGCACTGGCGGATGTGGGAAAGCTGCACCCTGAAAAGCTGCCCGCAACCGGCAGGAAGGCGCTTGTGGCAGTCAAGGAGCACAGGGAGGTGGATTACACAGACGCAGGCATCCACAAGGCGGCGATCTACGACGGAGACCTTTTGGAGCCGGGGATGAGCTTCAAGGGCCCCGCCATCGTTGAGGAATCGGGAAGCACCACTGTAGTCATGCCAGGCCTGCCATGTCACGTGGACGAATACGGGAACCTGCACATTCAAACTGCATAGAAGGAGGGTACGGATGAAAAAGAAGTTCGATCCCATCACGACTGAAATCATACAGAGCTCGTTGCAGGCGGCCGCGGACGAGATGTTCGCCGCCATGCGCAGAACCGCCATGAGCGCCATTATCTACGAAGTGCTCGACATGGGAACTGCCATCTGCTCAAAAGACGGCGAGCTGGCCAGCTCAGGAGCCGGTATTCCTGCCTTTGTCGGAATGCTGGACAAGGCCGTTAAACGTATCATCGAGAAGTTCGATAAACCGGGGGATGTCGAGCCAGGAGATATTTTTACGACAAACGACCCGTTTAACGGGGGCGTGACTCACCTCAACGACGTCATCGTGGTAATGCCGATCTTTTCGAACGGCGAGATAGTGGCTTGGAGCGCCAATATCGCCCACTGGAACGACATCGGCGGGATGACGCCTGGAAGCATGTCCACCGAGGCCACAGAGATCTTCCAGGAAGGGATCCAGCTTCCAGGCATCAGGCTCTTCTCCAGGGGAGAGCCGATCAAGCCTGTGTTCGAAATCCTCGAAGCCAACAGCCGCATGCCGGATTTCCTCATAGGCGACCTCTGGGCCGGTATCGCCTCCATCCGTGCGGGCGAACGGCGTGTTCTCGAGATGGTGAATAAATACGGAAAAGACGCGTTCCTCCACGCGCTCGATGAGTATATGAACTACGGCGAGCAGGTCACACTGAGCGCCCTGAAAAACCTTCCTCACGGCAAGTTCTCCCTCGCAGAAGAACAGGACAGCGGTCAGGTTTACAAGGTCACCATAGAGATCCGGGAGGACAAATTTATCGTAGACCTTAGGGATAATCCGGACCAGGAGAAGGGGCCGTTCAATCTCAGCCGGGATGGGGCCGTTACCGCGGCGCAGCTCATGATCAAACCGATCACCTCCCCAGATACCGTATGCAACGGCGGGACGTTCCGTCCGCTGGAAGTGCTGACCCGGAAGGGAAGCGTGTTCGACCCCAACAGACCGGCCGCAATGGGTATATATTACGAGAACGACGTCCGGCTCTACGATCTTATCTGGCGAACGCTCGCCGAGGCCATGCCCGAAAAACTTCCCGCGGGTAATTTCGCCTCCATATGCGGCACTATTTTCGGCGGTATCCACCCTGACACGGGGCGCCACTACAGCATAATCGAACCTGAGCTCGGGGGATGGGGAGGATCGATCGTCGGCGACGGCAACTCCGCGATCTTCTCGGGGTTCCACGGCGAGACCTACAACTGCCCAGCAGAGATAAACGAGGCGCGAAACGGGCTGTTCGTGGACCGCTTCTCTTTTCACAACGAGGACGGAGGAGAAGGCAAGTACAGGGGAGGAAAGGGCGTATGCCTTGAATACAGGATCCGCTCAGACAACGCCTGGTTCACCGCAGCGTACACCAGGTCGAAGATCCCGCCCTGGCCCCTCAAAGGAGGGAGGCCGGGCTCGCCCAATTACGTTGAGATCCTCCGTACAGACGGAACCAGGGAGCGCTATTCTGTTGTCACCGCCCTTCCCCTCAACAAGGACGATGTCATCAGGGTCATGACTGGAACAGGCGCGGGCTGGGGAGACCCCATGGAGCGGGACATCGAGCTTATAAGGGACGATCTGAAAAACGGCTATATTACCGAGGAGCAGGCAAAAAAATATTACAGCTTTGACAAGCATTCGAAATAAGAGGCCGGTCCCGGCATCTTATCGAATGGGAGCTTTTATCAGGGACCCTCGAAAAGCCGACCTCTTAACTTCATATAGTACGGAGCTATACTCGTCTGCAAAAAAAAAAAATTTCTCATCGCAGGTGCTATAGATATGCTATGCATATACCGAAAATTGTGCTATACTCTGATGTACTAAGTTAGAAATAATAAGGAGGGACGCGTGAATATCTATGTAGGCAACATGTCGGGGGATATTACCGAAGAGGACCTGCGGGAGGCTTTCGGGGCCTACGGACAGGTCTCATCGGCCAAGGTAATCAAGGACAAGTATAGCGACGTATCGAGGGGGTTCGGTTTCGTAGAGATGCCCGCCAAAGCAGAAGCCGAGTCCGCGATCAGCGGCATGAACGGCACGGAGCTGAAAGGACAGACTCTTACCGTTAACGAGGCTCGTCCCCGCCCGCAAGGAAACAGGGGCGGAGGTGGAGGAAGACGAGGTGGCGGCGGCGGGGGTGGGCGCTACTATTAAACGGTATTCGAAGCCTTAAGACAATGCACACAGCGCTGCCTTTCAAAGTCATCCTGGTGACACTATTTTATTAAAACCCCATTCCCAAGTGAGGAATGGGGGTCGTATTTTTAATAACAATCTTACACGCCTGTAGAAAATTGGGTTTTACGGCGGACGGACGACGCACAAAGGCGAATGTCTCAAAGCTTTTTTTATAGATGAAAATGGACGGTACTACGAGAAACGACATTATATCCGGCATTCATGTGTCTATCGTACAGAAAAAGGACCAGAGGTCCGGCATCTTAACCGAAGGCATTGTGAAGGATATTCTCACAAAATCTGCAACTCATCCTCATGGAATCAAGGTACTCCTCACTACCGGCGAAGTCGGAAGAGTAAAGATAATTCATACGAAGAGATGAACTATCTTTACTCGATGTAAAAAAGAGAGTGCCGTTTTTTAGAAACAGACTTTCAAAGCCCGTGTCAAACGCTGAAACACTCCTCTCCCTTAACTCCGGCACGGGGTTTCTCCCACGCCTGCCCTACTGCTCCATGATCGGAAAGAGTCGTAATAGGGGTCTGCAACAGGACCGAAATTCCGGCTCACAGGCGTACTCGGGACAATCTGGAAGCTGCCACCGCCTGCGAATGGTACGGCTGAGCCTCCATCACGGAAAGCGGCTGCTTCAGCATCCTCTCTATCTGGGAAAGATATCCCACTTCCGAGGCATCACAGAATGAAAGAGCGGTTCCCCTTTTTCCGGCCCGCGCGGTACGCCCGATACGATGGATATAGGTCTCAGGCTCATTCGGCAGGTCGTAGTTAATGACGTGGTCTATATCACTGACGTCGATTCCCCGGGCGGCTATATCGGTCGCGACCAGGACCTGGATGTAACCGTCATGGAAACTGCCCAGCGCCCTCTGACGGGCCGCCTGAGTTTTGTCACCGTGCAGAGCGTCTGCTTTCACCCGGCTGCGTGTCAGCTGCTTCGACAGGTTCTGGGCTTTGTGCTTGGTCCGTGTGAAAACCAGTGCCCTTGAGATCTCCCTTTTAGCGAGGAGGTCGAGCAGCAGGGCCTTTTTATTCTCCCTGTCCACAAACAGCAGCTTCTGCTCGATCTGGGGGACCGTTCTGTTACTTGCTGCGATCTCTATGCGCTGCGGATTATTGAGCATGCTCTCCGCCAGGGGCATGATGTCCCGGTTAAGGGTCGCCGAGAAAAACATCGTCTGCCTCCTAGGGGGCAATGCGGCAATGATCTTTTTAATATCCGGGATGAATCCCATATCGAGCATTCTGTCCGCTTCGTCGAGAACCATGATCTCAACCCGCTGAAGCAGTACAGAGCCTTCCCCCATCAGGTCCAGAAGCCTGCCCGGAGTGGCGACGAGTATATCGGTACCCCTGGAGAGCTTTGCGATCTGGTTGTGCTTGCTCATACCTCCGTATACCACCGCATACCGCAAATGGAGATACTTCCCGAAACTTTCGAAACTGGATGAGATCTGGCCCGCCAGCTCCCTTGTAGGGGCCAGTATGAGCGCTCGTGCGGATCTCGGAATGGGGTTTTTCTGGTTCTTTGCCAGGGCCTGAAGTATCGGCAGGGTAAAGGCAGCAGTTTTCCCG
>DATKZJ010000189.1:0-6731 GCA_035527995.1 Spirochaetota bacterium
GTTCGCATCGGCAAGCTTTCCCGCCGCAGTGGTGAGCGGGGCCCAGTCCTCGGTCCTCAAGAAGCCCTGTCTCAGTCTCTGGCTGTCTATCCTCGCCTCGGAGCAGATCATGCGCTGCACAAGCGCCTCCTTCGACATCTCAAGGCTGAAGATTGCAACGTTCTTCTTCTGTCTTATTCCGATGTCCTGTGCGATGTTGAGGGCAAACGCCGTCTTCCCGACAGACGGGCGCGCAGCTATGATAATGAGCTCAGACCGCTGAAAGCCGCTCGTAAGGTCATCAAAATCCTTGAAACCGCTCGGCAGGCCCGTGTAGAGATCGCTCCGGTGGTAAAGTTTCTCGATGGAGTTTATGGAGTCCTTGATTACCTCGTTGAGAGGGAAATATCCCCTCGACTCCTTGCGCTCTGCCACATCGAATATGAGCTTCTCAGCCTCGTCGACGATCTCGTATGCGTCCTTATCCGTTCCGTACCCGAGAGATATTATCGACGACGCCGCGGCAATGAGTTTTCTGAGGAGGGACTTCTGCTCTATGATCTTGGCATAGTACTCGATGTTTGCCGATGTAGGCACCTCGTCGAGGAGCGAAGAGACATATACAACTCCGCCCACTTTCTCGAGCTCGTCTTTGCCTTTCAGATAGTCGTTCAGGGTGATGATATCCACCGGTGCAGACCGGTTGTACAGCTCGAGGATCGCATCATAAATAACCTGATGCTGGTTTGAGTAGAAGTCCTCGTACCTCAGCAGGTCTATCGCGATCTCTATCGCTTCGCGGTCAAGCAGCATGCTTCCGAGACACGCCCGCTCAGCTTCAAGATTCTGAGGGGGGAACTTGTCAGCAAGGGACGTTGTAGTTCGGTTTCTCAGCGCCTCTTCCATCTTCACCCCTGAAAAAAGATCTTTGGACTACTACTTATTAAACAGCACGAGCCGCGCTGCTGTTCCACCTTTGTCACTCTTTCACGATCCACACCTTCAACTCGGCCCTGATTGTATCATAGACCTTGATGGGCACTTTAGACACACCGATCGCCTTTATCGGCTCACTGAGGAGGATGTTCTTCTTTTCCACCTCGTAACCCTGGTCTAAAAGAGCTTTCAAGATATCAGCCTCGTGTATCGCACCAAAGAGCTTGTCGTTTTTCTGGGCTGCTGCGGTTATAGTAATGGAGATAGAGGAAAGCTCGTCTGCGAGCTTCTGCGCATCCTCCCGCTTTTTCACCTTTCGGAGCTCGATTTTACGATTCTGCACCTTCATTATGTTTCTTGCAAAGGGCGTTTCCTCAACTGCAAACCCTTTCGGAAAAAGGTAGTTGCGTGCATATCCCACGGCAACAACCTTTGTGTCTCCCTCTTCACCGAGACCTGAAACATCTTTTATAAGTATTACCTTCATTTTTCTCTCCTACCTTCTGGTTTCCCGATCTTTTCGTCGAGTTTCAGCCATATATTCACAACACCGATTCCCGCGACAACGGTGACAAAGACAATAAGTGCATAGAAAAGTAAAAATATCAGAACTGCGTACTGGAACAGACGCGGCACCCTCAAACGGTCAGCCAGGATCTTCATGAGAGAAAGCCCCTTCAGAAAGAAGAGGAACGAGAATATGACGGCCATATTCCAGCTCAAGATACCCAAAACAGGGCTCTTCGCATACAGGTTGATGTAGACGAGGCCCCAGGAGGCTATCAGCCCCCAAACCCAGTCAGGATTGATCCTGTAGTTTTTGATGCTGAAGGAGAACGCCGCTCGGTTGAGTTTGCGCTTGAAGTACGACTTAGCGAGGAGGACGCCCAAGAAAATCACTATGAGTTGACGTATGAGGTATCCCCCCTTCGGCGCAATTCCGAATATCACAGAACGCTTGAAGAGATCAGCCGCGATCTCGACCTGCTTGACCATACCTGCGTAATCGATCCCTCTCGAGGTGAGCATCGTACTGTACTGTCCCATCCTGACGAGGTATAAAGAAACATACCTTCCCGTTCTGTCATCGACGAACTGCACGTAGCTCTCGATAAACCCCTCGAATCCCTTCACTGCCGCTGCGGTGATGAGCGTGAACACGAGTATCCCTATATAGGCCGAGAGTGAAAGGAACACCACATAATCGAGCTTGTAGTTCCTCGAAACGAGGTACCCCACAAATATGCCGTTCACACCGAAAAGAAAATAGTAGTCTAAAAACCTTATTCCGGGAAGCCCGAACGAAGACCCGAGGTACTCGAAAGCAAAGTGATCGGCTGAAAAGAGGAGGAGCGTATTATCGATAGGAATCGAGCCGATGCCGCTCATGATGATGTATATAAAGATGAGAAAAGCGGCCGAGAGATATACGAGCGCTTCCTTCCAACCCCGCTTTACAGCCAGTATCATGAGGGGAACGAAGGATAACTGAGTCAACACGACAGAAAGGTAGAGCACATAGGAAACCAGGACAAGGAGGGTGCAGGCAACGACTTCGCGCCATTCGAACTGGATTTCTGTTTCTGAAAACCTGTCCCGCAGGTTGAAGGACCTGATCCTGGGAAGAAAATCATCTTTTATCCTCTTCGATACCTTTATAAAAAGCTCCCTTCCTTCCATGGCCTCTTCGGTTTACCCTGTATGGTTATTTAGTATCTGGTAAATTATTCACCAGCAACTATTTATTCGCTTCAAACGGAAGAAGCGCCACAAACCTCGCCCTCTTGATCGCGGTCGCGAGCACCCTCTGATGCTTTGCGCATGTTCCTGTGATTCTTCTCGGCAGTATCTTCCCTCTTTCCGTGACAAATCTCCTCAGCATGTCAACATCCTTATAATCGACATGCTTTATCTTCCTTACGCAGAGTTTGCATACCTTTTTTCTGAAGTAGCCCCTCCTCTGCTGGAACGGCCCGTTGGAAGATCTTACAGGACCCCTACTTCTATCTTCAGTAGGTCTTGCTCCAGGTCTTGCCTCAGGTCTTGCCTCAGGTCTTGCCTCAGGGCTTGCCTCAGGGCTTGCCTCAGGGCTTGCCTCCTCCTCTTTCTGGACTTTCGGAGGAGAGCCCTCGCTCACTCTGTTCTCTTCTTTTGCTTCTTCTGCCATACCCTGTTTACTCCTTTAATACGCTACCGGTGCGTTCTCTTCGATAAATCGGCGAGACTGCATGGGTAACTAGATAAGTTCTTGAAAATATTCTATAATCTTAAAACGGGATCTCGTCGTCATCGAGCTCTGATAGAAACGGATCCTGCCCGTCGGCCTCGTTCCGCACATCCCCGGCCCCGAAGCTTTCGTTCTGAGGTTTCATATCGCCCTGTGCCTGCTGGCCAGCTGCCGGCCTGGGGGCAGAGGCGTACCCGTCCTGTGCCTGTCTCCCTGATCCAAAGAACTGGACGTTGTTGGCAACTATTTCAACGATGCTCCTTTTCGTTCCATCATCCGCATTCCACCTGCGCTGCTGAAGTCTTCCGTCTATGCCGACCTGGCGCCCCTTTGACAGGTATTCCTTGCATATCTCCGCCGTCTTGTTCCATGTCACTATATTGAAAAAGCTCGTCCCATCGTCCTGTCCCGATCCATCGTTTCCCCCGGGCCTAGAACTGCCGGAGCTGCGATTCACAGCGATGGAAAACCTGCATACCGCGGCCCCAGACTGTGTGTATGTTAGTTCGGGATCCTTTGTGAGTCTGCCAATGATCACAACATGGTTTATGTCCCAACTCATCTCTCTAACCTCTCCTGCTTTTTTACTATTGTATTCCTAATGACGAAGCCTGACAAGCCATTTTAACATAGGCCCCGCTATTTTTTAGAAGGAGGTGTACCCTGTTCTATTTTTGGTGAGAGTTCAGCCTAGCTTGAGTTTCATGTAACGCAACACGTTCGGATTGATCCTGGCCTCTTTCTCAAAATCCTCAAGTGGCAGGAGGTCGTCAATCTCGACCTGGGTCATGTAGTAGAAACCATCTGTTTTTTTTCGTATCTCAAAGGCGAGCCTACGCTTTCCCATCTCCTCTTCTTTGAGCAGACGGGCCCCAATACTCTCGTAGTGTTCCTTGATCCATCCGATTGTTTCCTTGCGGATTTCATCCTGCGGTTCAAGGACATACAATATTTCATACTTATTCACTATACACCTCCCTACGGGCATACGGCTTACGAGAACGCTACGACGTCCTCGTAAACAGAAAGGTTAATTACCCCCTTAATGTAGAAAAAAGGAGCCTACTCGTCAAGCACTATGTTGTGGTTCGAGTCCTGCCACCACCTCCATATGCGCGGTACGGGGAAACATGTCGACAATCGATACCTTCCGAAGGCTGTAGCCTTCTTCGGCAAAGAGGTAGATATCCCTCGAGAATGTCGCTGTATCGCAGGAGACATACACGATTCGGGAGGGATGCATCCTTGCGATGCTTTGGATCAGCCTTGGAGAGAGACCGGCCCTTGGAGGGTCCACGATGACCTTACTGTCACTCTCGTCCGAGTCGAAGCCTTTCATGGCATTCCTTCGTATGAAAGCGGCATTGGTTATCATATTGTACTCCGCGTTGTACCGGGCGTTTTCAACCGCACAGCGGTTTATCTCGACTCCGACAACCGTTCTCACCTTTCGGGCGATGTAAATACTGATGAGCCCTGACCCGCAGAAGATATCGAAGACCGTGTCCTCCTTGTGAGGCTCGAGGTATGATTCAATGGTACTGAGCCACTTTTCCACGATCGCGCCGTTTACCTGAAAAAAATCATCTATGCCGAGCCTGTAGACTGCTCCTCCGATATATTGAAAAACGTACCTGTCGTCATCGACCCCCGGAATCCCTTTTTTGAATATCTCATTTCTCGCGTTCGACCTTACGCGAAACCCGCCTCTGAAGAACCGGGTTTCCCCAATCAGGTTTCTCGCATAATCGGTGATACTGTGCTGAAGAAGAAGACAGCCAGAGGAAGGCAGCTCGACAACCTCACGGGACTTCTGTTTAAAGAAACCGACCCTCCCCTCCTCATCGACCTTGAACTGCGCGTGGTTCCGGTAGAAATACTTTTCAGAGAACACGACATGCACCGACTGGAGGTCCTCTATCCCCGCAATCCTCGAAAGGTCCTCCATGAGTATGTCCCGCTTCACCTCGAGCTCAAAGTCGTACGCCATGTTGTCGAAATCGCATCCCCCGCAAAGGCCGAACGCACTGCATCGAGGCGTTTTTCGAAAGCTGGAGGGACGCTCGATCCTTGCGATACGGCCGAACAGCACACCCTCTCTTCGCTCGCAATCTATATCGAGCACATCGCCGGGAACCGAGTAGGGCACGAGGCACACCTGTCCATCAAGACGTGCGAGCCCATACCCGCCGTGAACGATCTTTTCTACGGCTACCTTCATGTAAAAACAGCCCTCAGGCTTTAAAATTCCTATGTCCTAATGTGTACAAGACACATTCTTGATTAAAATATTTTCTTGCCAAAAAGGCAAGAAAATCAGTATTAAGGTCCTAATAATACTATTACATTATTGTCAGTAAAGGAAAAAGGCTTTCACGATGTACAGGGGGATCGTTGTCTTAGACGTCGACGGGGTAATATTCAGGGATATCTTTCTCAAAAAGATCGTTGCATCGAGAGGTCTCACAAAGCATCTCAGGATAATCTACCTCGGCATGAAGTACTACAGAGAGAAGATCTCCATCGATACACTCCTCAAAGAAGGCTACAAACTGGCCGGGAACTTCCCGGCCCATGAAGCGCAGTCCATCGCCGGTGAAATAAAGCGCACGACGAATATCTCTGAAACGATCGAAATACTTCACAGAAAAGACTATTTCATCTCTCTCATAAGCTCCGGGATACCGAACTTCATCCTTGAAAACCTCGCACGCGAGCTGAAGGCGGACCACTACTCCGGCCTGGATATATCCACAAGAGAAGGAACGATAGTTCCGGAAAACCTCAACATCATATCCAAGGTCAAGGTGGTCGAGGGGCTCATGGAGAGGCTCGGGATCGGCTGGGACAGGATCGTCTCGGTCGGTGACGATCCGGGAAACATCACGCTCCTTCAGAAGAGCAGGATCGGAATAGGCTTCAACCCGGTGAAGATCGTGAGGAGGAACGCAGATGTGGTGATCGAGGGGAACAATTTTCTTGAAATCCTTCCCTATATTCTTCCGAAAGAGGAGCTTCCCCCGTCGGCATCGATAAGCAGGCTGAGCTGGAGGCGGGAGATCTTTCGGAAGGCCGTGCATCTTACAGGATCGGCCGTTCCCTTCCTCGCAAGGCTGAACCGTAAAGTCACCGTCATTGCTCTTCTCTCTGTAATCGCTGTGTACATCATTTCAGAGCTTCTGCGTACATTCGGCCTCTCTTTGTCCCTCCTCTCGGCAATAACGCGGAAGGCTCAGCGTCACAGCGAAAAGACAGGGATCATCATGGGTCCGGTGCTCCTCGGGCTCGGCATCGCCGTCACCATCTCTCTCTTCACGTACAAGATTTACCTCCCGGCGATCCTCGTCGTCGCAATCTCGGATTCCCTTTCCGCCCTCATAGGCAGAAGGTTCGGGAGGATCCACATCTTCGGCATGCGAAACCGTACAGTCGAGGGCTCACTCGCCTTCTTCTTCTCCGCCCTCCTCATCCTCCTCGTTTTCTACCCTCTTCCTGTCGCACTGCTCGCAACCCTCGTCGCGACCGTCCTGGAGCTCGTTCCCTTCTACAACATAGACAACCTCCTCATCCCTGTGGGGACTTCACTCTT
>DATKZJ010000190.1:0-8969 GCA_035527995.1 Spirochaetota bacterium
ACACCGAAGAAGAGCATATCGCCGGACTCGGTGATCGACCTCTTCAAAGCACATCCCCGCATGATGGTGGTGAAGATCGCCGACGGGTTCGACTCAAACGCGGCCTTTTTCCGCTACGCACGCGACAGGGGGAACCTCCGCGGCGACATGTACGAAATAGGGGTATGGGAGGAGGCTGTCGCGCTCTCGGGAAAAGATGTAATCTTCTCTATCAACATACCGCAGGAGGCTGTAGTGATCCCCGAAACGATGGACGCGATTCGGGCCGCAATGAGCATGCAGACGGACAGGCTCGAGGCAGTGGGCCTCACCAACAGGTACCTCGGGCTGAAGGCCCAGAAAGGGTAAGATCATGGCCGGAAAGCTCCTGATACGCTCTATCGACGAGGGCGATTTTAAAGGAAAATCCGTACTCCTGAGGATAGACATCAACTCACCTGTGGACAAACGTACCGGTAAGATCATGGATGACAACAGGATACGAAAGAGCGTTACCACGATCCGAGACCTTTCCGAGAGGGGCGCGAAGCTTGTGCTCATCTCACATCAGGGCGACACAACGGACTACGCATCTCTCATCAGCCTGCGTGAGCACGCAGATCGGCTGTCAGAAGCGGTTGGTAAAAAGGTCGGTTTCATCGAGGACATCGCCGGTCCTGCCGCCCTCGAACGGATCGAGAGCATCAAAAAAGGCGAGATCCTGCTGCTTGACAACCTCCGCTACTTCACCGAGGAGGTCTCTACGTTCGAAGACAGCGTGGAACTCGAGCCCGGGGAGATGGGCCGGGCATACCTGGTACGAAGGCTCGCACCGCACTTCGACTGTTACGTCAACGACGCCTTCTCTGCGGCCCATAGAAATGCACCTTCCATGGTCGCCTTCCAGGAGCTTTTGCCCTCCTACGGCGGGAGGCTGCTCATAGAGGAGCTCGAGGCGCTGCAGGCGATCACGGAGAGCCCCAAGCGGCCGTGCGTATACCTTTTGGGCGGAAGCAGGGTCGGTGATGCGTTCGGCATGATACACCGTGTTCTCTCCGAAAGCTCGGCCGATGCGGTTCTCACATCAGGGCTTGTGGGGCATATATTCATGCTTGCAGACGGCATCTCTCTCGGGGAGGCTTCGGAGCGGATCATACGCGAAAAGGGATACATGAAATACGTCGAGGAAGCGTTAAAATACCTTGCGGACTACCACGATAAAATTCATTACCCCGAAGACGTGGCATTTGAACGAAAAGGCATTAGGGAAGAGACAAGTATCGATAGATGTCCTCCGGACAGGATGATTTTCGATATCGGCAGCAAAACTGCCTCACGGTATTCGGAAATCGTCGCAGGCGCGAAAACGGTCTTCGTGAACGGGCCGCCCGGCGTTTACGAAGAACAGATTTCAAGCATAGGCACGAAAAGTCTCTGGCAGGCCGTCGAGTCCGCCCCGGGATTTACAGTGGCCGGCGGCGGAGATACGGTGACATCATTTACGAGGTTCACCGATGTTTCGAAGATAGATTACGTATCAACAGCCGGCGGCGCCCTCATACGCTACCTGTCGGGCGTGGAGCTTCCTCTTCTGAAGGCAATGAGAAGACGTTGAGGCCGGTTTACCCCCTCCTCATGGGAGGGGGTAAAGTCATTGAGACCGAAGGTCTCAACGCCGGTCGTAGTAGATACTCTTTCCTGTTGCCGATAGGGGGATCCCCATAACGTAATCCCAGTCGCAGTAGCCCATCTCCCGTGCCACGGTCCCTATCCTGTACATGATGCGGTTGTCAGCATTGAGTATCCCGGCCGTCTTCACGGCAGAACCCAGAGCTATCCCGAGATCGAGCAGTCTGAAGGCGCAATGAGGACCGGTAAACTCACCGTCTGTTCTCTCGGCTTTGTTCATCTCTTCGCAAGTAGAATATCCGCACGCACCGCAGTTCAGCCCGACAGCCGTGTCATCCTTTATTCCGATGAGAACGACGACATCGCTTGAGATCGTGTTTTCCCCGTCCCGGTCGAACATCTTCTTTTTACTCTCCACCCCGAACCTCAACATTCTTTTCCCGAGCTTTTTTACATCTTCACCGTCTATGATCCTGATTTGAATAAAATCCTGACCCGCACTCTTCGGGGCTGTTCTGGCAGCAATTGCCATGAGCTGGGCAACGGTCTTCATTCCTTCCATGCTTCTCCCTCCTTCATACAGATATGGTTCGGATACCGCCTGTCAATGATCCATAATCATTATGATATTTCAATTTAGTTACAAAAAATTCCACACCTGCCCGCTATATATTGTAAGAGCTTAAAAAGACCGTCTGCTATCGAATGCCCTCAACAAACCGGACGATCTCCTCAACAAGCCCCTCTGCGAGCGGAAGCGTCGGGTCCGTGTACGTCCTCATCTGCGACTGCTGATCTGCTCCCGCCTCCTTCAGCACATGGTTCATCCCCGCAATCAGCTTCTTTCGAGCACTCCTGTTCGCACCGATAAGGGCATCCGCATCATCAGGGTTTGTCTGTATATCCGTTTCGCCCTGAATCACCAGAACAGGTGTATGGAGCTTTGCGATCTCCTCTCTCGGATCGTATTTAAAGTAACTCACAAGAAAGGGCTGCACCGACGGCCGGAACAGCTGTACGAGGGCAGGGTTCACGTCATTCACCGTACGGCCCTCTTTCAGCTCCGCTACTATATGTTTCGCTTCCTCAAAAAAGCTGAACAGGAAGCTGCGACTCGAACTGCCGGAGAATTATATCCGAGATCGGAAACCCCGCTCCTGCAACCGAGACGAACCCGTCTACGTCCGCTTTCTGTGAAGCGAGCATCCCGATAAGAGAGCCCTGGCTGTGCCCTATTACCGTGACCTTTGAGAACCGCCCGTCATTTTTAAGCAGTTCCATCATTAGGACCGCGTCATCGACCAGGTCATCGAAAAGGAGCTCCTCCTCCCTGAGACCCTCGCAGGCGCTCTCCGCTATTCCGCGCTTGTCGTATCGCAGGGCTGCAATCCCTTTTTGCGCAAGCCCGACCGCGAGAAGCTTCAGATGGTCGTTGCTGCCTGGCAACAGCGGCGAATTGCCGTCCCTGTCGGTCGGACCCGAGCCTGCGATGATGAGCGCTGTGGGAAACGGCCCCGAACCTTGCGGTATTTCAAGAGTCCCCTGCAGTGTACAGTCATCTGTCTGCACCGATACCGGCTCCGACCCCATATCAGCAAACAGAGGTACTGAAAATACGCACAAACATAAAACGATCAATGAGACTTTCATCATACTGTTCTCCTGAATGTTGAGCAGGCGCTGCAGTACAGGTCCTGTTTTTTTCTCTTCGCGGCTCCGCTTTTGTAAACCACGTTTGATAACGAACAGACATTCAATATATAAACCCACGAATTTTCAGTCAATAGTGAACTGTCAGGGGCAAAAAAAGCAGGATCCCTTTCACAGGTCTTCGAAAATAGTGGTAGCGGTAAAAGTCGAGCAACTGTATAATTACGACAGAAAGAGGAGACGTGCATGGCACGGTCAAAGGACGAGAGCAAGCGTACAGCTATTTTACAGTCATCGAAGATGCTCTTCGCTAAAAAGGGTTTCTTCAATACATCGATCTCCGATATCGTGAATGATACCGGGCTCCCGGCAGGAAGCATCTATACCTACTTCACAAACAAGGAGGAGATCGTAAGGGTCATCGTGGAGGAAGGCTGGGCTGACCTCCAGAAGAGGCTCGAGGACTCCCTGCTCTCCGCGCGAACCCCCGAGGCAAAACTTCGCGTGCTTGTCGATGATTTCCTTCCGGAGCTATTCAACGACCTCGAGCTCATCAACATCCTGCTGTCCGAGGCAATCGATTACACGAAAATCGAAGAAAAGATAGAGCAGCTCACCACCATGATTCTTTCTATTTTAAAGGGATTTTCTCCCGGAAAAAAACTCTTTCGTGCGCTGGACAAGACCTCTATGAAAGCCGGCCTCATCGTGTATTTTCTCGGTATTCTCAACGCGGTGAAGATCTCCCGCGAAGCCTCTATCGGTATCAGTATCTCCGATATCACAGGCTTTGTGAAGCGGTCCATCGAGAACGCGATGGATGCGGAGCTGTGACCTTTCTCCTTCCGGACGGTGTCCCGCTGATATTCGGAAAATGAGCCTCTTATGTAATAGGCACCGGTCAGATTTAAGATCCTCCGGATCACAGGAGGAGGGAGAAAGTGTGCACAAGACCCGATAACAACCTGGCAGATCGGCGACGGCGGGCCCATTTGTAACGACACTTACATCTGCATACGTGAGAGAAATACCGCTCGCCCGCAGCTGCAATACACTACCCTTTATTCCGCCGCATCACTCCTTTTATGGAACCTGCAGATTATTTCTTAAGGATTTCAGACCGCATAAAAAAGCTTCTATGTGCCAAGGACCTTAACCCCCATTTCTCACACAGGAATGTGGGGTTCAATCCCCGTTTCTCATGACCAACAGCAAACTGTAAGTAACGGGGCTTTTGGCGCTTTCCTCACCGTAAACATTATTTTTTACAGCTGCCAAGTCATCATTTAAACCCATTGCTATGCAATTTGTGAGAAAACCGCATTAAATCCTTTCAAGCCCGAACATCCTTGGGCGGCATCTTATAAATCTCTGTTGGAAAAATTACGGTCGTTTTCGCATCTTATGCGTACGTACAAGATGCATTGACATTAATAAAACAGTATAGGAACGCTGCCGTCTGTTGCGTTACGGTCCGATATCCATGTGATTTCATGCTATAACCTTAATAATCACCGACGCTTCATCTTCTGTATCCGGATATTGTAATGGGGTCTCTTTGGGAATAGTAACGCATAGTATGTTTGAGAAAAAGTCTGGTTTTACCGTCGGTTTTAGACCGTTAGTGTGCAGCCTTTCTATACAGGAGCCGATTAACAACTTGCAAAGCATCTCTGAAAGAGATTCTGTAATACGGGGATCTGTTGATGAGATACCATCGTGCGAACGGTCTTGCAAGAGCTATGAGCAGCCCCCTAAACCTGTACTTCTTTTCGATCTCCTTATAATAGTCAGCGAGCGTGTGACGCTGGTAGCGCAGAAGACTCTCGCTCTCAGCGGTATCCATGAACCCACAGTGAAACCTCCCGTGGCTGAATGCACCTTCGGGAATGAACCTTTCTCCCATACCGAAGATCAAAAGCATTCGGTCGACGTATTCCCTGTAGGTAGTCCTGCATTTCTCCCCGCCGGCGATGTTCAGGACCTTTCCCCACACATCTTCCGACTCGACCGCGTTCGCTATGGCGAGCCCGGCGTCTCGCGAATGACATATCTCGATGGAGGTTCCAGGCGGCATCTCGAACATGAGGGGGTCCATCTTGAGATGCGCCGGTGATACTATATAGGTGAGCCGTAACACGGCCCACGAAAGACCCGACCCGCGGATGAGCTCTTCACATCGGAGCTTCTGCCACGCGTAGTGGTCACCCGTATTCGGGCAGGGCCGATCTTCTTTGCCGATATAGGGAGAATCGAGTCGGTCGCCGTACACAGCAATAGACGACGTGTAGATCAGTTTCGGTCTCTTGTCCTGCCTTTCCATTTCACCGATGATGTTCCGCGTGCCCCCGACGTTAATATACTCGGCGAGCCCCGGCTTCCTGTCTGCAAGCGGCGGTATTACGGCGGCGAGATGCACGACAGCATCCATTCCGGCCACCGCATCACCGACATCGCGGACATTCAGAATGTCTCCGAACCTGATATCCGCACGTCTTTTGTATCTCTTGGCCGTGAGACGGTTTTGTTGCGTGTCCCTCTCGAGTACCTTCACCTCGTGGCCTCTTTTCAGAAGCTCATTCAGCGTGCTCGAGCCTACGTTCCCAAAAGCCCCTGTTACCAGTATCTTCATGTTCAGCGCTCTCGTTCCATACATTAAATGAATGAATATTCGTTCATTATTAATATACCCTACCTTTCGACACTCGACAACGATAATCTGATAATTTCCTGTAAAAAAGTTCGTATCATCCGGAAAGCAGGCAACGAAGAGGTTGCGAATTCCGGGTCCCGTACTTCTTACAGACAGGATGAAGGTCTCCGAAACAGAGGGGTTTATAATTAACTATAATATATAGAATTAAACACTTCCACACCCGTCCCATTTAACCACTATTTTATGAGACTCAATGTATCACACTATAGTGCGAGAACAGATATCTGGAGCTACATAAGAACATCGTGACCCGTCATCACCCGTCTTCAGACTTTAAGGCGACTGCTGCTGCAAGCCGCAGGAATGGCAATACGCACTCCGCTTCCGGATTGACAGATCTGATAATTTCACCCTCCTTTTACAGCAGGGCCCGTGTAGTCATGACTCGAAATTTGGAACAAGCTAAATGTTTACAGGAGGAGGGATCGTATGGTATCCTAATGTGGACAAGCCACATTCTTGATTAAAATATTTTCTTGCCAAAAAGGCAAGAAAATCAGTATTAAGGTACTAATGATAAAAAACGAAGGACAAAGAAGATGAAAAGGTGCCAGCTGAGGGACGTCGAAGAGCCGTCCCTTTTCAAGCAGACCTTTCCCCACTCTATCCCTCCCCTCATCCGGTTCGAGGGGCCCATCAAAGAAACCATCGGCGGGAAGGAAGTAAAGATCGATCCGCGGTCCGTCATCGATCGGGACATCCACATCACGGACACCACGTTTCGTGACGGACAGCAGTCCCGTCCGCCCTACTCCGTCGACCAGATAGTCAAGATATTCGAGATGCTCTCCAGGCTGGGAGGCGACCGCGGGGTAATACGTCAGTCTGAGTTTTTCCTCTATACCCGTCAGGACAGGGCAAAGATCGAACGCTGCAGGTCCCTCGGTCTCCGATACCCACAGATTACAGGGTGGATCAGGGCAAACGTCGGTGAGCTCCGTCATGTGAAGGAGATGGGCCTTCAGGAAACCGGCATTCTCACCTCCTGCTCCGACTACCATATATTTTACAAGCAGAACATGACCAGAAAGGAGGCAATGGACCAGTACCTACGCGTGGCGGAAGCGGCACTGAGTGCAGGTATCAAGCCGCGCTGCCATCTCGAGGATGTAACCCGCGCCGATATAACCGGTTTCGTCATTCCTTTCGTGCAGAAGCTCGTTCGTCTCTCCGAAAATGAACCAGAAAATCGCAAGATCAAGATCAGGCTTTGTGACACCATGGGGTTCGGGGTCCCTTTCCCCAATGTCGAGGAGCCGAGATCGATTCCGAAGCTCATTCTGCGGATGAAAAATGACTGCGGGATCCCTTCGAGCTGCCTCGAGTGGCACGGCCACAACGACTTTCACAAAGTGCATGCAGGAGGCCTGTGCGCGTGGATCTACGGAGCTGACTCACTGAACACGACATTATTCGGCATCGGAGAAAGGACCGGAAACCCTCCGCTCGAAGGCGCCATTATAGAGTGGGTCTCGCTGAAAGGGGCCCTTGACGGAGTGAAGCTCAAAACCATTACAGAGCTTTCTGACTACTACAGAGAGCATATCGGCCCGGTAATACCCTCCAACTACCCTTTCGTCGGAAAGGATTTCAACACAACGAGGGCCGGTATCCATGCCAGCGGATTGAGGAAAAACGAGTCGATCTATAATATCTTCGATACCGGAAAACTTTTAGACCGGCCCCCCAGAGTCGCGATTACAGACAAGTCAGGCACCGATGGGATCTCCCTGTGGGTAAACGAATTCTTAGGCCTGAAGGGCCAACAGAAGCTTACGCTGTCCAAAGTCTCTCCTATTGCGCGGTGGGTCATGGACCAGTACGAGAAGGAGGGCCGGCTCACTGAGATTTCAGACGAGGAGCTCGAACAGCAGGTAGAGCGGCACTTTCCCGAGCTCTATGCCGGGATGAAGCGAAAGAAAGCAGCAGCCTCGGGCGGATTGAAGGCCTGACCTCTTAAAACCGGAGATACCGAGATCGATCATAAGAACCCTGCCGCTATAGTGGACACAGTTGCACTGACAGCGGTATGTCACCGCAAATGTCATTGCACATGGGGTTGTCCTTCCGAAAGGGTGGACCTTCACAAGGTTTCTCAGAGCCCTTGTCCGGGACCGGGATCCGATAGGAGGAGCAAAAGTGTTCGCAACCCTCTTCCCGCGCAAAGGAGGCTCAGCTTATCGACCAGCGGGTTTAGAAAACCGGCCCCTTCGAAGCTTCCGTCATCGAGCTGCCTACAGCACACAAGCCTTCGGCCGAAGAGCCTCTAGGTATACCTGTTCCGCCCTGACAGTTTCTACATTCCCCCGCCGCGATGATTCCTCGTTCCTGCAGCTTCGTGCAGTTAAACACCATCCGCGTAAAGGAGGGTACGGTTTTTTAATAGAAAATGAGGAATCGAATGATTTAAGATTATCCGTTCAGAATTTGCGCGAAGTAAAACCTTGTTGGCCCTGTTCGACAGAGGCAAAGCAGTTATCAAGGTGCCGAGAAAACCTCCCTGAACTCAAACTTATCCTCTAAGAAGATTCCCCTGCAGGACTCTACAACCGCCTGGTCGTACTTACTGCCGGCATTCTTTGTGATTTCGTCTAAAGCGCATGTAATACCGAGGCCCGCCCGGTATGGCCGGTGGTTTACCATGGCTTCCATGACATCCGCAACCGCGAGTATCCTTGCCTCCAGTATTATTTCGCTGCCGGAAAGGCCGTTCGGATACCCCGTTCCATCCAGCCTCTCATGATGCTGAAGGATCGCATTGGTGAAGGGGAACCCAAATGTGAACTCGATGTTACTCAGTATCTTGTATCCCGTTTCACTATGGAGTTTGATGAGTTCGAACTGCTCCCTGCCCAGTTTTCCCGGATGAGAGAGGATCTCTGCAGGGACGCATATCTTCCCTATGTCGTGAAGCTGCGCAGACACTCGAATTCCCTCGATCCACTTTCTGTCCCTCGGCTTCATCGCCTGTGCAATCTTTCTCACAAGCTGAGAT
>DATKZJ010000191.1:0-2637 GCA_035527995.1 Spirochaetota bacterium
CGGAGAGGTCGCGCACACCCTGCCCTTTCTGGAACTGTTTCGTTTCACAAATCCGGCAGCGCCCTTTGCCGCATACCCGCTTTCCTCGACCACGAAGTCCACGAGGTCATGGACATGCACAACGTTTCCGCACGCAAAAACCCCTTCTACATCTGTTTCCCTCAGGTCATCTACAAATGCCCCTCCGGTTCTCCGATCGAGGCCTATTCCCGCACTGAGGGACAGCTCATTCTCCGGTATGAGTCCGACCGAAAGTAGAAGGGTGTCGCATTCGTAAAGCTTTTCGGTACCGGGAATCGGCATGCTATTTTCGTCCGTCTCTGCCACGATCACTCCTGTCACCCGTTGTTTCCCGAGGATCCTCGTTACTGTATGTCGAAGCATGAGAGGAATGTCGTAGTCATGGAGGCACTGCACGACATTGCGCATCAGTCCGCCGGGATACGGCTTGCGTGCGAGCACTGCTATCACCTCCACTCCCTCGAGCTTGAGCCTTCGTGCCATTATGAGACCGATATCCCCGGTGCCGAGCATCATGATTTTTTTACCAACCATGTATCCGTCGATATTGATGTAACGCTGAGCTGCGCCTGCCGTTAACACACCGGCAGGTCTCGATCCGGCGATACCGACCGCCCCGCGCGTTTTTTCCCTGCACCCCATTGCAAGAATGATCGCCTTTGCTTTGATGACCCGCAGTCCGTCCTTGGAGTTTACGTATGTTATCTCCCTTTCACGGTTGATATTGAGTACCATTGTATCGAGCTTATATGGAATGCCCAATTCGTGTACCATTTCGATGTAGCGCTCTGAAAACTGGGGGCCCGTCAGGTCTTCTTTGAATTTATGAAGACCGAACCCGTTGTGGATGCACTGCTGAAGTATTCCGCCGAGATATCTGTCGCGCTCGATGATAAGAAGGTTATCAACACCGTACTTCTTCGCCTCTACCGCTGCGGCCATTCCTGCAGGCCCGCCGCCTATCACCACGATGTCATAAGATTCCATACCTCTATCTCCCGATACATTCTTCTTTTGGCGGTAGTTCGTCCTTGTCGTATTTCGTCGATCCAGTGAGGATGTAGGAGTTTTTCTCATCCTTGACGACCTCGGTTATATCCTTACCGAGCTCTCGTGCAAGAATTTTGAGCACGAGTGGTTCACAAAAACCTCCCTGGCATCTTCCCATGCCCGGCCTCGCCCTCTTCTTGACTCCGTCTACGGTGGTGGCGCCGGCCTTTCTCCTTATGGCGTCAACTACCTCTCCCTCGGTTATCTGCTCACAGCGGCAGACGATCCTCCCGTACCGCGGGTCTTTTCTTATGAGCCGGTTCTTCTCGTCATCTGAGAGGCCCATGAAACGGACCGCTCTTTTCCTCCTCCCGGAAAAATCGGTTCGCTTTTCGAGCCCGCCTCTCATCGTTTTTAAAATCTCTCTTACGTACTGAGCGATAGCTGGGGCTGCAGTCAGCCCTGGGGACTCTATCCCCGCAACATCTATAAAACCCGGCGCCTCCTTCGATTCCTCGATGATGAAATCCTTTGTATTCGGCGTGGCCCTTATCCCGGCAAAAGAATGTATCACCTCGTCGAAAAGAATCCTGTCGGATATAATCGAAGCACTCCGGCGGACGAAATCGAGCCGTTCGTTTGTGGTGTCAAGGTCGGCCTTGTCATCGATCGCTTGCGCATCGGGTCCCACAATGAGGTTCCCGTGTACCGTGGGTGAGACCAGGACCCCTTTGCCTGCCTCAGTCGGGCACTGTAAGATGACATGGTTTACGAAGCTTCCTGCAGTTTTATCCAGAACAAAGTACTGACCCTTTCTCGGGGTGATTGAAAAAGAGGGAGGCGCAACCATCCCGTGAATTTCATCCGCGAATACTCCGGAACAGTTGATGACGTGCCGGGCGGATACTTCTCGGTCGGGCCCCGAAACCCTATATCCGTTCCCCGTATTCTCTATATCGACGACCTCAAAATTCAGACACAGCTTAAGACCATTCTCGACCGCATTCTCTACAGCTGCAATCGTTATCGCCCACGGATCGATTATTCCGGCACCCGGCGCCAGAAGAGCACACACAGCTGTATCGTTCAGGTTCGGTTCGAGATCTAAAAGCTCTTCTTTCTCTACGATTCGTAAATCCTCTATACCGTTCTTTATTCCTCTCCCGTAGAGATCTTCGACCGTACTTCTCCCTTCTCGTCCGAATGCGACAACAAGAGAACCTATCCTCCTGAACGCCACATCGAGCTCTTCACACAGACCGTCGAAAAGAGGGTTGCCGAGTACGTTGAACCTCGCCTTGTTGCTCCCCGGAATGGCGTCGTATCCTGCATGGATGATTCCGCTGTTGGCCTTTGTCGTCCCGTTTGCAACGTCACTGCATCTTTCAAGCAGCACGACGTCGAGATTGTACCGAGAGAGCTCTCTCGCGATTAACGCCCCTATAATCCCGGCACCGATTATTGCAACGTCGTACATCTTACGAACCGCCTTTCACAGGTGAAGTCACTACATCGTCCCGACTCTTTTTTGGCCGGATCATGCCTCTCAACAAAAAAAGACCCCACCCGGATATAAATTATGCTCTTTCTATATCCAGGCAGGGTCTTCTCTTCGTCTCTGACCCC
>DATKZJ010000192.1:0-10239 GCA_035527995.1 Spirochaetota bacterium
CAGGCAATCTGGATGCTCTGCCTCGGGTTCGGGTTCTGGCTCCTTCTGAAGCGGCACAGGTTCGGCTCTCACGTGCTTATCATCGGAGACAATACTGAGAGCGCCCGCATGATGGGAATACGTGTAGACAGGGTTAAGTTCGTCGTTTTTATGCAGATGGGCTTCTTTGCCTCTCTCGCCGGGATCCTGGCGAGCCTCGAGGTGACCTACCTCTGGCCTTCGATGGGAGAGGGATATCTCCTCCGCACACTCGCGGCCGTTTTCGTCGGGGGGACGTCGGTCTTCGGAGGTGTGGGAACGATCTTTGGGACCTTCATCGGGGCGATCATCATCGGGTCTCTCGAAGGAGGAATAGTCGCAATCGGTCTCACAGGGTTCTGGACTCAGCTCATCTACGGGCTCATAATCGTCGTGTCTCTCTCCATCTGGTCATATTTCAGACATAAGGAGTAGACGCCCCCCGTATCATGACCGAGATGACAGGCTACTGTCGCGGGACCTGACCGTAGTAGCTTTTTTTGCCGTGCTTTCTCATATAGTGCTTGTCGAGCAGGCTCCTCTGTATTCCGTCCGCTTCAGGATTGAGCATAACTGTAATAGAGCCGATCCGGGCGATCTCCTCGAGCATCACAGAGAGATATACAGCCTCTGAAGGGTCTTTTCCCCACACGAAAGGGCCGTGTGAGGCAACGAGAACCGCCTTCATTGTTCGGTAATCAAGATTATTGAATCTTGACACTATCGTCATACCCGTCTCCTCTTCGTAGTCCCGGGCTATCCTCTCATCGCTTATTGCTTCTGTTACCGGAACCTCGCCGTAGAAGTAATCTGCGTGCGTCGTTCCGAAACAGGGAAGCGGTCGCCGCGCCTGGGCCCAGGCGGTCGCATTTCTCGAGTGGGTGTGCGCCACCCCCCCGATCTCCGTAAACTCCCGGTAGAGAACGATGTGGGTCTTTGTGTCAGAGGAGGGGTTCAGGTCGCCCTCGACAATTTTTCCTTCCAGGTCGACAAGTACCATATTTTCAACTGAGAGCGCACTGTAATGTAAACCGCTCGGCTTTATGGCAAGGATGCCCCTGTTCCTGTCGATTCCGGATACGTTTCCGAATGTGTAGATGACGAGGCCTTTTCTGAAGAGTTCCATGTTCGCGTCATAAACCCTTTTTTTCAACTCCTGGAGCATACTCTCCTCCGTTTGGTGCTTTACTCACCGCAAAATCTATTTTTTAAACACTAAAAGTTTCATGATCCGGCTTCGTTATTATGGAATTGGTGCGAAAACCGCACTAACGTCCGTTTCTCACATGTAAACAAAGGGGCTTGTCGGTTTCCTTCACTGCAAAATCTATTTTTTAAACACTGAAATTGTCATGATCTGGCTTCGTTGTTGCACAATTGGTGAGAAAACCGCACTAAACCCTGAACTCTTCCTCCAGCAGGGCTCCGGTCCTCTTGTACCTTTCATACAGCGCTGTATAATATGCCGCTTTCTTCTTCGACGGACGGTACGTGTGAAGGACCCCGCTTCCCATACACCGCTGCGCTTCCTGCACCGACCGGTAAATCCTCGCAATACATGCCGCGAACATCGCAGCGCCGAGGGCACCAGCCTGTTCCGACTCAGAAACCTTCACCGGCATACCGAGACAGTCTGAGAGGGCCTGCATCACGTAGGGTGACTTCTTCGGGATGCCGCCTGACGCAATAACGTCCTTGAACTCGATGCCCTCTTCCTTAAATCTCTCGACGATCGCCCTCGCACCCATGCCTGTCGACTCCACCAGCGCCTTGAAGATCTTGGGGGCGGTCGTTCCGAGCGTCAGCCCGATGAGCGCCCCTTTGAGCTTCTGATCGGCGTACGGGGTTCTTCTCCCGTTAAGCCAGTCGAGCGCGAGCGGAAAGGTCTCATCATCCGCATTCTGTGCCTCCGCTGTCAGACGTGCGAGGACCCTTTCGGAAAACCCGCCTTCTCTGCCGTCCTTCATGTCACCATCCTCGACCATCCAGAGGAGCATATCCCTGAACCATGCGTATACGTCTCCGAATGAGGACTGACCCGCTTCGAGCCCTACCATTCCCGGGATTATCGAACCGTCCACCTGGCCGCATATCCCGCTCACCAGCTTTTCGCCGAGGACCTCTCTGGAGCAGACAGCCATGTCGCACGCCGACGTCCCAAGTATCATTACGAAGGTATGCTCCCCGATCTGGGCTCCCACTGCTCCCATATGCGCATCGAACGCGCCTACCGCAACAGGGGTATTTTCCTGCAGACCGAACCGATCTGCCCACTGTGCGGTGAGTCCCCCTGCCTTCACGTCAGCGGTGAAGGTATCCCTGTAGAGCCTCTCGGGAAGATTTTTTAAAAGTGGGTCGATTCTGCCCAAAAATTCAGAAGGAGGTAGCCCGCCCCACTCCTCATGCCACATCGCCTTGTGACCTGCGGCGCACCTGCTTCGCTTCATCGTGTGAGGGCCGAGCGTTCCGGTGAGCAGGGCAGGTACCCAGTCCGTGTGCTCCACCCAGGAGTATGCGCTTTTTCCTACCTTGCTGTCCTCGCGCAATATGTGAAGTATCTTAGACCAGAACCACTCCGAGGAGTATACCCCGCCTTCATATTTTGTAAAGTCTGTTCCTTCCCACGATCCTGCCACTTCGTTTATCCGCTCGGCCTCTTCTACAGCAGTGTGGTCTTTCCAGAGTACGAACATCGCGTTTGGATTATCCCGAAACTCATCCTTCAGAGCGAGAACCGTTCCATCCTTGTCTACGGGTGCGGGTGTAGACCCCGTCGTATCGATCCCTATGCCCGCTACCTTTTCTCTCTCCTCGCTCGTGAGCCCCGAGAGCGCTCTTCGCACAGATTCCTCCAGGGACTCGATATAGTCGAGCGGATGCTGTCTGAACATGTTCTTCGAAGGATCGCAGTATCTGCCCTCTTTCCACCTCGGGTAGTATGCCACATGGGAGCCTTTTTCCTCCCCTGTAGCAGCATCGAACACGACCGTGCGGACGGAATCGGTACCGAAATCCGCCCCGATGACGTAGCCCTCTTTCGGCATTGTCAACTCCTTTCAGGCGAATATTGATCACACTTAATACTTCGCAACGCGACTTTCCTTCTAATATTATTCCGGATCATGGTTATGCTCAATAAATAATTAGTCGCTGGTGAATAATTACCAATTGACCAACATTGCTTTATACACCAGCTCAATAATTAGTTGCGAGTGAAATAGTTACATAGATGTCTTTTCTTGTTGAACATACTAATCATTCACCAAGAACTAATTATCCGCATATCTTTGTTATTAAACGGCAGGACCTCTTCGTACATCCGAAAACATTCCAAAGGTTTCTTTACCGATCTATCGTGCGCTACGTAATCCGGGTCATTGTACTTGCCGGACATGAGAGCCTACCTCTCATGCCTCGGGACCGAAATGCTTCAGCATTACGAGATTCTCCACCTCGCTCTCATTTTTGATGACAACGCCCTCCTTCGCAGCGTTAACAGTGACGAATAGCTCGTCTCGCGTCGCCTGACCGAACCTGATCACACTCGGCGACTCGATCGTCATGGGGCCAAGCTTCCCGTGTCCCTCCATCATGATGAGCCCGTAGGCATCAGAGTCCTTGATGCGCACCTCCCTTCCGGGATGGACGGTGAGCTCTTTCGATCCAAAGTACTCCGAATTGTACACGACCCAGTAATCTTCGTAGCCCTGATCCTTCATTTCCGCAACCGGTTTCACGGGTTTCGGCTCGAGGAATCTGTTCGCGTAGAAATTGGGGTCGAGATTGAGGTCCCAGTCGATGAGGTCGGCGATATAGTCGAGGTCATGCTTGTACTCCTCGGGAACGTCCTTCACAACCATGTCCCACCCCAAAGGCTTTTCCCAGACAAGCGACTGAAACATTGCGAACACGTCGCTCGCCCTCTGCGGTTCATAGGTGAGATAGGTGCCGGGCGCGTGTAGGACTCCAGCGGGGACGTTCCAGCCGGTTCCCAGCTTCAGCTTGTAGGCGTATGAGAGGTACAGGATCCCGTTGTCTCCCTTGTCCCAGTTCTCGAGACAGCGTTTCACGTCCTGTTTCCTTGTGCCCTGGTTCAGCCCGAAGAATGTATAGGGAAAATACGCTGCGTGATTGTTGAGCTGTCTCGGAAAGTAGTATCCCTCCGGTTTCCCCTTCCGACCGACTCGTGCCGCACTCTCATCATTCTGATGGAGGTGATGGGGGAGAGGCTCCATATTGTCGAAAAACTTGGCAAACATCGTCCACTCTCCATGCTTTTCCATTACCTCTTTGCCCAGGATCCTATCTCCCAGAAGCCCTATCGCATCCTTGAGTAGGATCTTATCTTGCTTTGGGCCGTCATCGAGTGCGATGTAACTGAGCCCCTCGTCCTCCAGCGTGGGCGGGCCGTTGTCCGCCTTTACTGTTGAAGAAAACCACCGTTCTACGATACCTCCGCGGTGTGCGCCGAAGCCGTAATAATCGTCAGGGTGGAGCTTCATTCTCCTGCCTGGAATGCAGAACGTCCGAGGAACCCAGGTGGGAAGGAGACGGAGCACTCCCTCTCCCTTTTCCAGTACGGATTCCAGCTTTGTGGTATCTAAACTCATGATATCACCTCTCAGAATAAGATTTTTATATTTTTAGTGCATATAAATGTTTTGCACAAATGAATACGGGCATTGGCCTCCAAATCTGCAGCCGGCGGCAGCAGCTTCGATGTTTTCTGATGTCTCAACGTGCAGGCCCCCAAAACATATCAAACCGGTGCCGACTCTTTTATTTAACGCTTATGAGCGTTTCCCGTATTATGGTCTCATTCTCATCGGGCCCTGTCGAAACAACGGTTATCGGAACACCGAGAAACCGCTCGAGGGCATCGATATAGCTTCTCGCCTCGGCCGGGAGCTTTTCGTAAGATCTCACCCCTGCAGTTCGGTCCCAGCCTGCAAACTCTCTGTACAGTGGTACGGCGCGCCCCAGGGCCCACGGGTTTGCGGGAAAAAGTTCTGTCTGTTCCCCGTCGATCCTATAACCTGTACATACCAGAAGCTTTTCCATACCGTCGAGCACGTCGAACTTCGTCATCGCGAGCTTCTGTATTCCTGAAACCGTGATTGCGTATTTCGCCGCGACAGCGTCGAACCACCCGCACCTTCTCGGTCTTCCCGTGGAAGCTCCGAACTCGTTCCCCCCTTCCCTTATCCTCTCTCCCACCTCATCCGAGAGCTCCGTCGGAAAGGGGCCCTCTCCAACTCGTGTGATGTATGCTTTTACGACGCCGAGGACCTGCCCCACTGCGCTGCTACCTACACCAAGCCCGGTCAGGATACCCCCTGCCGTCGGACTCGATGAGGTAACGTAAGGGTATGTCCCGAAATCCACATCAAGGAGCGCGCCCTGCGCCCCTTCGAAGATGATCCTGCGCCCTTTTTTTATATAGGTGTCCAGCAGCTCCGACGTATCGGCCTGGTAATTGCTCATGATCTCCCTGTACTTTCCGAGCTCGCTCATGACTGCTTTTTTTTCTATCGGACTTCTTTTAAATCTTCCGGCTATGGTCGCGTTTACCTCTTCAAGCACTCTGTCGACAATCCAATCGAGGTAGTCGGGCTCAAAAAGGTCGCAGACACGTATTCCGATACGGGCATACTTATGGGTATATGCAGGGCCTATCCCCCTCTTTGTAGTTCCTATTCCGAGCGCTTCCTCATACGCCTTGTCAAGCTCTATATGATACGACATGATGAGGTGAGCCCTGGAGGATACCAGCAGCCTGGACCCTATGTCGATCCCTTCCTTTACAACCGAATCAACCTCTTTTTGAAAAGCGTACGGGTTGATCACCACACCGTTGCCGATGATGCAGATCGTACCTTTCTTGACGATTCCAGAAGGAAGGAGATGAAAGACCCACTTCTTTGTCCCGCTCACAACAGTGTGCCCGGCGTTGTTGCCTCCCTGGTATCTGCAGACCACATCGGCACGCTCTGAGAGGAGGTGGACTATCTTCCCCTTTCCCTCGTCGCCCCACTGCGTCCCTACTATGGCAATAGTGTTCATCGTCCCCCCCCGTCCCCAGATTGCTTGGTAAATCAACAGAGGTAATATACAGAATAACTACCGCTTAGTATACATGGAACTAAGGGCTTTGGCCACCCTACTTTTTCGTTGACACGTGTAATATTGCGTGTTAGCTTACCCTTAACGCGATTCTCTCGATAAAAGGGTTACCAGAGCAGCTAATTTACGACTTGGCAGTATTTTATAAGCCTAGTACGGAAAAAGCGCTAAAAGCCCCGTTACTTACAGTTTTCTGTTGGTCATGAGAAACGGGGATTAAACGCCTATTTCTATACGAGGAATTTGGGTTAATCTCTGGACAACGCGAGGCAGTTCATGGCAGCAAAGAAAAAGATAGAGACCTCCATCAAGAAGATGCTCGTATCGATCATTATAGGATTCGTGGCTGTCGCCTTTGTGGGGTCCTTTGCATTCAACTACGCCTCAAAGAAGGGAAAGTCATCCTTCCTTGCGGTAGTGAACCGCGAACCGATATCCATGAGCAGCGATTCTCTCTTTGTCAAACTCTACCGTCAGTACTATGAGGAAGAACGAAACAGAACAACAGAAACAATTACAGAGGAGCAGAACCTCCAGCTCATGAGACGTGCCTTCGATACTGTTATTCAGCGCACTCTCATACTTCAGCAGGCGGAGAAGGGGGGGGTTGCGGTGAGCAGGGACACTGTGCTCGCGTCCATCGTGAAAAAGGGATACTATGCATCTCGAGACCGCAGGTTCGATGAAGATCGATACAATGACACACCGGAATCGGACCGCCAGCGAATCTTCGAAAGCGAGAAGGAACAGCTCGTGATAAGCATGTTTCTGGAAGAGCTCTTCAACTCCGCGAAGATATCCGAAGCCGAGACAAAGGCTTTTTTCCAGTTTATGGATTACGGTAAGAAGATCGAGTATGTGCTCGTTCGCTACGATGATGTCGCGCAGGAGAAGCTTTCCGGGTTCTATGAGGAGAATCCGAAACTTTTCGAGCGTGCGCATGCGGCTCATATCCTCATAAAGGATGACGAAGAAAAGGCTAAAGTCATTCTGAAGAAGGTCAGAGAAAACCCGTCACAGTTCGAAGACCTCGCGAAACAGGAATCCGAAGACCCGTCGGCGGAAAAGGGAGGAGATCTTGGATGGTTCTACCGCGATGACATGGTTCCCGAATTCTCCGACGCCACATTCAGGCTGAAATCCGGGGAGATCTCAGGTGTCGTAAAGACGATGTTCGGGTTCCACATCATAAAAGCACTGGACCCTGTGACCCGGCAGACATTCGATGAGGCGCTCTTCAGAATCAAAAAGGAATACGTGAGGGACCATCGGGAAGAGGTCGAAAAAAAGGCCTCACTGAAAAGCAAGGAAATACTGGAAAAGGCCGCTTCCGATCCTTCCTCTTTCGTCCAGGCTGTGGAAAGCCAAGATCTCACCCTTACGAAAACAGACTACATTACACTGAGCTCTCCATATGTATTCAACGAAGATCAGAGCTTCCTCATCTATGAACTCATGAACAACGATACTCTCGTCGAGATCGTCTTCTCCAGCGGGATCGGAGATATCGGAGGCCCGATAAAAATCGACGACGGCGAGGTCCTCTTCCGTGTAATCGATGACAAGAGCTTTGACCAGGAGCAGTATGAAGAGACAGAGGATTCAATTTCCCAGTATTACAGGAATATCAAGGGAAACAATCTTTTCAACGACTGGTACAAGCATGCACTTTTACACTCCAGGATTATCGATAACTTCAACGATTTCTTTAAGAAAGAGAGCTCATAGCCAGCGTTTCAAAGAAACGACGTTTCAGAGAAACGAGCAGGACCGCAAAACTTTGAACCCTTACTCTGAGCTCACCAAAGCCCGCTGATGAGAGATACAACCGAGCACAATCTGGCCGTTCTCGAGCGAGACTTTCCTCACGCATGCAGCATGATGAGGGAAAAAGAAAACGAGCATGGGTGTACCTACGTGCAGGACGGCCTGCCGAACATCGTTCTCAATAAAAGACACTTCCATGCCCCCCGCAATCCCCGGCAGGAAGCTTTCAATCTCGTGAAAGACCTGCACGTAAGAGCGGGGGCTCTGTACGTCTTCATGGGGATAGGGCTCGGCTATCACATAGAGAAGTTCAAAGAGCTCTACCGGGAGCTCATCCCTGAGATAACAGTAGTATGTATAGAGCGGAGCGTGAGCGCTTTCAGGGAGCTAGTGAATCATCGTGATATATCATTTCTCGAGGGAACCCACCTTTTTGTCGGGGACGAGACCGAGCGCATCGGTGGACTCTTCAGAGGTTTCGACCCTCTCCGCTTCAGCGGGCACAGGATAGTAAAGCTGAGGGGAGGGCACTCCCTCTTTGAGGGATACTACAGGGAGATCGAGAACCTTCTGAAGAGATTCCTGTCCGGGAGACTTTCCGACCTTCTCACCATGTGCGCGTTCGATACCCTCTGGATGAGGAACACGATCGATAACATACCTCAGCTCGTCGGCAGGAGCTCGATACTGGCTCTCAAAGATATCTTAAAGGGCAGGCCGGCGCTCGTTGTCGGCGCAGGCCCTTCACTTCGGCTCCAGCTCGAGGCGATCGCTGCGGCAAAAAACAGAATCTTCATCCTCGCAGTCGACACTGCGCTCGAACCGCTCCTTTTGGCTGGAATCGTTCCGGACTTTGTAGTGGCCATCGACGCCCAGTATCCCAACTTCCTCGACTTCTTCTCATACTTCATGGAAAAAACCGCAAGCAGGGAAACTGTGCTCGTCTCAGACCTCATCGTCTACCCGAAGATACTGAACCACTGGAGAAACCCCCTCTTCTTCTCAAGCACTGCGCTCCCCGCAGAAACACAATCGGATGGAACAACAGTGTATCAGGACGCCCATCCCATCATATCGAAGTTTACATCTTTCTACCCTCATACAGGCAGGCTTCGTTGCGGAGGCTCGGTTGCTACAACCGCGATAGAGCTTGCCATTCATACCGGGGCTAACCCGGTGCTGCTCGCCGGACTCGATTTCTCCTATACCGGATTCATGTCCCATGTGAGCTCCTCTCCCTCCTACAACCTTCATTACAGGAATTCAAACCGTTTCAGGACGGTTCAAACAGCCTTTACAGGAGGACTGGCCGCGAGAAAAACCGTTTCGATGGACGGAATAAAAAACGAAACTGTGCTTTCGGATTTCATATTTCAAAATTACCTCTCGTGGTTCGATCAAAGAATGGAGTACAGAGGAAAGGTTTTCAATGCAACATTTCAGGGGACACCTATACCAGGTATAGAGTGGGTCGAGCTTGAGCACTGCTTTCATAAACTGCGAGACATACAGGGGAAACCGGCTCTACCCTCCTCCCATCTACCGCTTCCGAGTCCGGCTGCCCGCCGTTTTCTTCTCTCCGTGAAACAGGAGGTAAAAGGCGCCCGTGAAATGATCGCCGGCGGTGAGCTCCCGGCAACGGACCTCATGAACCGGTTCCCATTATTCAGGAACAGTGTAGCTCTTACCTCCAGGCTTTACAGGGAGGAGAAAGATGTGCGGATCAATCTTTTGATGCTCCTTGCGATGCTCGAAAAAAGGAGTGATAGGGCACTAGAGAGGATCGGAAGCTCATAACACTCATCTCACATATCACCGTAAATGCTCAGGGGATGGATGTTTCAGTGCTTTTTTTACCCCAAACTCATCTGAACTATAACCGGGGAATCATTGAAGTCCGGTATTATCCTTTTCACATGAAAACCGCACTAACCCCAAATCCTCACCAATCTCTTTATATATTAAAAATCGGGGGTGGCTCCTACTCCATCGTTCTCATCTCGAAAAGACCATTGTCGACGTATATGTATACGGTGGTATTGGAGTAGCTCTTGAAGGGCACCGAGATAGTGTCGCCCCCGACGTGCTCGGCATTGTATATCTCCCGCTCGCTGATTCTGTCCTTGACAACAATACGGAAAACCGCTTCCTCTATATCATCAGGGACGTCGAAATTTAGCACACGTGCGAAGAGCTTCTCCTTCTTCTCTTCGGAAGGCAGATACCCCACAAGGAACGTCACGGTTTCGTTACGTTTGACAACTGTCTCAGCCGCAGGTTCCTGTGATATGATAATACCGTTCATCGAAGGATCGAGGACCTCTTCGGTGA
>DATKZJ010000193.1:0-9018 GCA_035527995.1 Spirochaetota bacterium
TTGTAGCACTTGCCCAGCATAAGAAGTGCATACGGCACGAACTCACCGTCTGAAAAAGCGTTTATATAAGAGGAGAACCCTTCTATCGCCTCCTTGTAGTTCCTTAAAAAATAATGTGTAAAAGAGTAGTTCATGAGGGCCAAGTCGTAGAACGGGCTGGTACTGTCCCTGGTGCTTTCCACGAGATAGGGGAGCGCGTCCCTGTACCGAAGGCTGTTGAACAGAGAAACACCGAGGTAGTAGGCCGCCTCTCCGCCTTCCGCTCCGATTCCGTCCGTCTCTACTATACTGTTGAAGACCACTATCGATTCGGTATAGTCGCCCTCCTCGAAGAGCATCTTACCGCGTGCAACCTCGTCATCTTCGAAATCGACGACCCATTCCAGCTCGTCCTCCTCCGCCATTTCTCCCCGGACACCGGTGAGCGCAGTGTCGGCCCATTGATCGTCCTCTTTTCCGACGGCTTTTGCGTACCGTGTCGCCTTCCTGAGCCATCGGAGCTTTCTCTTTTCCGTTACTTTCTCGAAAAGACTGCCGATGGATACCATGCTTCCCGGTCCGATGGAAACGGTGCTGCCGTCAATCTCGAGCTCGAGCTCCCCATGGAGGCCAGTTTTTACTATAGACTCTTCAGTCAGGTCCATGTCCACCGCCGCGTCCTGCCACCTGCCGTTCCCGTAGAGGTCGGCATTGCAGTCACCAGTAATATAGGTGATATGTATCTCTGACGCAAGAAGGCCTGAAACAGAAAAACAGAAGGCAGCAACGATCAATATAATAAGCTTTTTCATTTTCTCTTTCCCGCAAATACGTTTTGTATACCCTATTGGATTATTCTAACACTATTTACTGTTTTTACAAGCCGTCTGAACACGAAATCATCTCCTGCCTACCTGAACTGAAAGCAAAGGCACAGCTGCAGAGCAATTGTAAATTATTATTGACAATATCAACATAAAAGGTGCAAACTCATAGGGAGTAATGATATGAGAATACTATTTGTAAAGCCTCCCTTAAATCCTCACCTCTTCGGCTTTACCAGATATGAACCGCTGGAGTTTGAATATCTGGCCGCTTCTGTACCGGATCATATTGTTGATATTATTGATATGCGAATCGAAAAAAATTTAATGAAAAAACTGGATACCTTCAAGCCGGACCTCGTCGGCGTTACCGCATATACAACTGACGTAAACAACGCAAAAGCGGTCTTAAAATCTATAAAGCGCTACAGCGGCAGGATAAGAACGGTTGTCGGCGGACATCATGCAACCTTCTTACCGGAGGATTTTGCCGAAAGCTATGTCGACACGATTTTCATCGGTTATGCAGACGGGTCGTTTAAAAAATACATAGACGCCCTGGAAAATTCAAAAGATGTAGAAGGAATAGAAAATATCGGTATAGTAAAAGACGGCAAGGTACTCTTTACCGATACAAGGCCGTTTGCAATGGACCTCAACACTCTTCCCATGCCGGCCAGACATCTTACCAGCCATTACCGTAAGAAGTATCACGATTCATACTGGAACAAAACCGCACTGATCATGACGAGCCGGGGATGCCCTTTTCGGTGCTCCTTCTGTGCATGCTGGAAACTGATGCACGGCAGATATGCGACAAGGAATATCGATTCCGTGATTGAAGAGCTCAACACCATTCCTGAAGATGTAGATATCATCGATTTTTCCGACGACAATACCTTCCATAATATAGAGCGGTCGTGGAAGCTCTCAGAAAGCATAAAAGCACATAAAATTACCAGGCGTTTTAAAATGTACGCCCGTTCAGACCTTATCGTTGAACACCCCGATCTCTTCGAAAGCTTGAGGGAAGCAGGTCTCCAGTATCTGACAGTCGGCTTGGAGGCAATCGACGACCGAGAGCTCAAAGCATTGAACAAAATGACTTCGGTAGACACAAACAACGAGGCGATTAGAATACTGAAACGGCTCGGCATCTTTATCGACGCACATTTTATCATCAATCCTGAGTTTGGAGAAGAGGACTTCAAGCGGCTCTATCGATATGTGATAGAAAAATCGCTTTTTCGCAATACATTCGCCGTTCTCACTCCGTTGCCGGGGACCGATCTGTACGCTGAAAATGTCGACTCACTCGTAATACGAGATTACGATTTTTATGACTTAGGGCACTCAGTCCTTCCCACCAGGTTGAGCAGGAAGATATTTTACAGACAGCTCGCAAGGATCTACAGAAAAAGTTATGCACCGAAGAGATACCTGAAATTCAAAATCCGCGACTCACGAAATATTTCAGCGGACTCCAAAGGTTTTTACGCATATAACACGGACGGCCTCTCTCTTCTTCAATTGATACTGCTTCACATCTTCGCTACTCCTTTTTTCTTCAAGATGCGGAATATCTACAAAACGGAACCCGTGCTCTCCTGAGTTTATGGAACTATTGACTTTTAGTGCGGTTTTTGCACAAATTGCATAGCAATGGGTTTAAATGATGACTTGGAAGAATATTATAGTCTTATCTAAAAAATAATATTTACGGTGATTTGTGAGAAATGAGGGTTAGATCTCACCTGCGAGCCGTTTCGATACCTGGCACGAGCCGGAATCGTACCATACGGTTTTTCTGATGATAAAAATAAATAAATGCAGGAAATCGCAGGGCCCACTATCAGAACGGACCCGTGAATCAGGATTGGAAAGGACTTGCAGAAACTACAGGCCCTGCAGTTCGTTCATCGCGTCCGTGTAAACCTCTGTGTTTTTATACGCAGTCCCGATCTTTAGAAAATACCGTTTGGCCTGGTCGGGCTCTCCGAGCGCTTTGTGCGACTTCCCGAGCATGAGCAGCGCGTAAGGCGCAAAGGTACCTTCTGAAAAATCCCTCGCGTAGGAGCCGAACCCATCTATCGCCCCTCTGTAGTCCCGTGAAAAGTAATGGGCGAAGGATGAGTGCAGGAGCGCCACTTCGTAGTAGTATGCGTCTTTTCGTTCCATACTCTCTTCGAGATAGGAGAGGGACTCCTCGTACTGCATCGTGTGAAACATCGAGGAGCCGAGATAGAATACGACCTCGGGCCGCATGGGATCGACCGTTTTATCCGTAATAAGGTCTTTGAAGATGTTTATCGCCTTCCCGTACTCGCCCTCCTTGTACATCTGTTTCCCGTTCTCGAACAGCGCCGTCGGCTCGTCCGCCTCGATCTCTCCCATCCAGTCGAGCTCCTCCTCCTCTTCGGCGACCCCGCGAACACCCATGAGTGCCGTCTCCATCTGTTTCGAACGTGCGCCTATGAGGTTCTTTATCACTGGAGAGAGGTCTGAGAACCATGCGAGCTTCTTCCTGTCACCGAGCCTGGAAAGAAGGCTTTTCACACTCACCTCTGTATCCCGGCCTACGGAAACCCTCTCGCGGTCTATCTCGAGCTCGAGCTCGCCGTCATGCCCGGTACGGATCGTCGAGCCCTCAGAGAGCTTCAACCCGACCGCCGCTTGTTCCCACCTCCCGTTTCCCAAAAGGTCGATCGTGCAGTCGCCGCTCGAAAACATCACCACTGTATCGGGAAAAACCGCCGACGATATACCCATGAAGAGAAGCAGTAGAATCAGTTGCAGAAGAAATCTGTGCTTTCTCATTGTTCTATCCTTATTGGTAATCCCACTCTACCATTATGTCGATCTGGGCCCTATCTGAGGCCCTCAGCTCTGTGCCCGTTCCCATGCCGAGGTATGCGTACTTCTGCTCGAACCGCTTGTCCTTCTTCACTGCAGAGAGATAATAGGTCTTGGCCTCCTCGTAGCCCCCATCTTGTGTATTGTCTTCGCGATGTTGATGAGAATAAGCGGGCTCTTGTTGTAGTCCAGGGCCTTCATGTAGTAGGAAAGCGCCTCTTCGTACCTGCCGAGCAGGTAATGGACGTTTCCGAGATTGTTGTATGCAGATGCGTACCTGCCGTCAAGCCCGATCGCCTTCTCGAGGCTTTTGATCGCATCATCGTACTTACCGTACCTCCCGTAGGTGATACCGAGCGCGTTATAGAGTTTTGCGTTTTTCGGCTCCCGGGCTATCTGGTCCTTTATCTCCCTCACCTTCCCGTCGAGCTCAGTTCCTATGAGGAGCTTTATGTCCTTATCGTAGAGGTCTGCAATCTGTCCCTTTTGCGGCACGTCAGGCTCCCAGCCCCACTCCTCCAGGGTAACGGGAACGAACTCCTGCCATGCCTCCGCCGATGGGTATATTCCGATATCCTGGTTGTTCGCCACAGTCTTGGTATACTGACGGGCACCCTCCTGCCATGCCCTCATGAACTGCTCTCCCGCGAGGGTAACCTCTACCGGGATCCATACGTTGTCTCCCTTCTCTATGAGCATCCCGCGAACTTCCGTTATATCGCGGTAATCGTACTTCTCAGCTCCTATCTTCTCAGTTACCTGTTCCTCTAATACCTGATTCACCACGGCCTCGACGAGAGCTTTTAATCCATGATCATGGATTAAAAGCTCTTTGATTTTCTCCTCTTCCAGAGTAACATTGTATTGAGCCATCGTTCCTCCTCACTTAGATTGTTATTGGTGTAGATACCTTCACAATCTAATGGAAGACGGTGGCTCCTTCTACTTTTATACGCTACTATTTACAGCAAATATATGGACATAACTATAAATTCTTTTTTATCAATAATCAGTATTAAATGGATATTTAAAATAGAATGATAACATGAAAAGCGCTGATTTCAAGGCAATATTGGATGTTTTGTAAATATTTTTTTAATAGTCTTTATCATAGATGCTTGAAAATACGGCTGAATGAGGAGTTGAAAATTGAAATCGGTGTATTCCGCGAGGCAACTTTCGAGGGCTGAATCCCTGTTTCGTAATATGAGAAACGGGGGAACACCGTTAACCGGTGATCAGAGAGACCTCCACCTGCACCGAGTGGGTTCGTGAACCCATGCTCGGTTCTGTGGGCTCTGTTGGAGTCAGGACGTTGACTGATCCTGCTGTTTCAGTTCCTTCTTTATCAAACGTTGGCCATACACCCTCACATGCTGATACTACTCCCGGCATTATGTCTTCCGTAACCTGGACCCTGATCCGCATCCCTCCCTGCCTGCTTGCAACGAGGACCTCCCCCTTATCCGATATGCCGCGGATCTGTGCGTCGCGAGGGTTCATCGTGAGAGAATCTTCCTGCTGCCTCCTGAACCAGGGGATGTTGTAGTTCTGGGAGTGGGTTCTGAGCCTCGCGTGCGGTGTAACGAGGCGGAGTGGAAATTTACTGTCATCCGGAAGCACTCTACAGTGCGGTACTGCAGAGAAGCCGGTTTTGGCGTATTCTGACGAAAAGATCTCGATGCGGCCGGAAGGCGTGTCGAGCGGATATTTATCAGGATCTGCAGCGAATTCCGACAGTCCGGTCCTGAGCTGCTCTTTTCCTTCATATATACCCGTTTCTTTGAAACTCTCTATATCGCTTATTTCGGAATTCTCAAATATATACGCCAGCCATTCTTCCGCATTGCGGTTTTCGGAAAACGCTTCGAGAAACCCCATGCGGTCCGCCAGACCACAGAATATGTCGTAGTCGTTCCTCGATTCGTAGAGCGGCTCCACAGCCTTGTGGGAGTAGAAAAGACGGTTGCTCCTCGGAAAGATGATGTCCTCCCGCTCGAGAAAGGTCGTCACAGGCAGGACTACGTCGCAGTAGCGCGCAGTGGGGGTAAGAAAGTAGTCGTGGCATACGGCGAAGTCGACCTTCCTGAAGGCTTTTATGTTCTTATTGAGGTCACTCCCCTGAGAGAGGTAGTTGCAGCCTACAACATAGATGAATCTGATATCGCTCGGGAATCCACCCTTCTTCCCTTCGAGAACGACATCCGGCCACCTGTAGATCTGTACTGTCGGCCCTTCAGATTTTCCGCTCCACTCGATCGTGCCGCACTGCGGGTGCGGAAGCTTGTTCAGCACGTTGCCCCCTGTAGACCCGCCCTGCACACCGACGTTTCCTGTTGCGGCCTGGAGAACGGCTGAAAAACGAGCTGCCTCCTCTCCTCCCCATGTCCGCTGAAAGGACAGCCCGGGAAGGAGCGCGGCAGGTTTGGTCCGACCGTAGAGGCGGGCAAACTCACGTATCGTTTCTTTCGGGGTCCCGCACAAGCCCTCAGCCCATTCGAGCGATTTTGCCTGACTGTCTTCACCGCCCGTAATATATCTCTCAAGATGTTCAAACCCTATGCTCAGCCGCGATAGAGCATGGCGGTCGACGAGACCTTCCTCGATCAATACGTACAACACGGCCGCCATGAGCACGCTGTCCGTTCCGGGCAGCACGGGAATCCACTGCGTACCGAGCTGCGATACTGTCCTGGTACGGCGGGGGTCGATGACAATGACAGGAACCCCTCTTTTTTTCGCCTCCCCGATCCTCACGAACATCTCACACCCGAACCTCGTATCCGCGAAGTTCGCTCCCCAGAGAATGATGAGATTCGAGAACTGCAGTGTCCCCGGATCGATACCGGTATCTGCAGAACCGAAGAGGTACGGTTTCACGAACTCTATCGTCTGCTCGCTGTAGTTTCCATCTGCAACCGTGCATCCCCCCAAAAGTCCGAAGAAACGGTCTTTGAGAAGCGCAGTATTGTGCACAGCGCCGATGCACCCTCCGGAGCCGCCGAGCGGTAGTATGGCCCCCTCACCTCTCTTTTCTTTTGTCTCAAGGAGCTTGTGTGCGACAAGATCGAGCGCCTCGTCCCACGCTATCTCTTTAAAATCACCAGACCCTCTCGGGCCGGTCCGGAGCAGAGGCCGTTTCAGCCTGTCTTTCGCGTACACCACCCGCGGCATTCCGTATCCCCGGACGCACCCCGTCATACAGGAATTCTTATGGGAATTATTGGTGATCTTTACAAGACGGCCGTTTTCGACATGTGCAAGCAGGGGACATCCTCCGCCGCAATCCTTGTTGCAGGAAACTGGAAGCGTAGTCATTTATAAAAGCTCCTTGAGCGGCATAATAAATATTCAGGGGTTAATAATAAGGCGAGCAGCCTCTTTTGAGTAGGGTAAATTTGAAGGTCTTTAAAGATACATCAGAGACGGGAAAAAAACAATAGTTGGGGACAGGGTTTAACTCTATGACACTATCACTGAACTTCTTTTTTAATGTATCGCTGTAATTCTATGACATAGCTGGTTTAGGGGAAGACAATACACTCATGAGAATATGAAATCCCAAACAGCGATGTCATACTGTCAAACCCCGTCCCCTTTGTACAACATCGAATCGCAGACCTTCGAGGAAGGGAAGTTTCTTCCGCGTTTCGTCTATTATGGAGAGATCGATGTCGCAGGTGTAGAACCCCTCTTCAATACCCATGCTGCAGACTGAGACTCCCCACGGGTTCACCACCATGCTCCTGCCTACCCACCACTTCCCTGTTTGGTTCGATGCCGCCAGGAATATGGAGTTGTCCAGAGCGCGTGAGCGGATGTTGAGTCCCCAGTGGTCGTGATTGGGCTGGAAGAAGCAGGCCGGTAGAAACACAACCTTCACACCCCGAACTGCATAGTAGCGGAAGATCTCGGGAAATCTTATGTCATAGCATATTGCAACGCCAAAACGAAGGCCGTCGAGCTCACAGATCAGCGGTTCTTCTCCAAAGGCGATGCCGCTTGACTCCGCGTACCCGAATGCGTCGAAGAGGTGCATCTTCCGGTATTTTCCCTTTATTTCACCCTTCCGGTCGAACACGAGGCAGGTGTTGTAGACTTTATCCCCATCTTTCTCGAAGAAAGAGCCCGCAATAAGGTTCACCTCATGATCTTTTGCAAGCCCTGAGAGCATTTTTGTAAGAGGAGAGGGGATCGTATGAGCATGTATAAAAGCCTCATCCGGTTTCGCAGCGATCTCGAACATCTCAGGCAGTACTATGAAATCGGGTTTCTTTTCTGCAGCTTTTTTAAACAGCGATACTGTTTTTTTGATGTTTTTCTCATTGTCTTTTCCGGACTCGAGTTGAATCCCGCTTATCCTGTATTTTCTCATTAGCTATACTCCCTGACATATTACTATTGATGCTCTTGATAGAATAATACTACATTTAACCGTAATTCTGCTACTTGATTTATAAGCACTGTCGGTATCAAATTGTACGTGTAAGGGAGATTGCCCTGTTTTTATAAGAAAAGGCTTGTTATGAAGAGAAAAATATGAAAAATGCACGGATCGAGGTAAGAGTACGGTATGTAGAGACAGACAAGATGGGAATAGCTCACCACACACACCACTTCTCATGGATGGAGCAGGCGCGTACAGAGCTCATGCGCAGAAACGGGCTTTCATACAGAGAGCTCGAACAGAAGGGGTTCTTGCTTCCGGTCCGGGAGGCCTTCTGCAGATACAGGAGGGGGCTTCCATACGACGAGCGGGTCACAGTCGAGGCTGAGCTCCTTGAAATCGGCGGAGCGAGCCTCAAGATCGGGTACAGGATGTACCGCTTCTCCGACAATGCTCTCGCGGCAGAGGGATACACCCTGCATCCGTTTACGGACAGCAGCGGCAAGGTCGTGAAGACGCCGGAATTCTTTATAAAGCTGTTTTCGTCCCCCTCACATGATTCTGAAAAACTATCTTAATTACTCCGCTTTTTGCCCTTTACCCGCTCTGCGATGAGCCTTGTGTACTCCGGAGTGGTGCCGCAGCACCCCCCAATGATCGTGGCGCCGGCTTTTATCTCTTTGTCGAGGAAAGATACCATGTAATCCGGCGTCTGGTCGAAAACTGTAACCCCGTCCTTTATCTTCGGTAATCCCGCGTTGGGATACATAATGAGCGGGGCGTCCGTCAGAGACCTCATCTGCCCGATGACCTCTATGTACTCGCTGATCAGCCCGCAGTTCGTGCCTACGGCGTCCGCTCCTTCATCGAGAAGCCTCTTTACAGAATCGCCGATCGCGTTGCCGAACAGAGTCCTGTAGTCTCCCTTCTTCGTACGGTTGAACACGAGAGAGAGGAACACAGGAAGGCCGGTCT
>DATKZJ010000194.1:0-5622 GCA_035527995.1 Spirochaetota bacterium
TTGATATCGTACTCGTCGACCTGAGGCTCCCCGGACTCTCCGGCAAACAGATCATCGATACACTGAACGATGAATTCGGCTCCCGAGTGAAGACGATTGTAATAACTGGTTATGAAAAAGAGTGGGAGCGATCGGACGCCCTAAAAAGCGGCGTGGCTGCGTATTTAAAGAAGGGAGATTTTACTCCTCTCGACCTGCTCGGAACAATGAAGAGGATTATGAACCTTTCCCCTGCTCCGCCCTCCTCCCTGCCCCGCTTCGCAAACGACAACACCGTCCTCCCGTCAGAGAAGCTTAGTAAGATCTACGATTTTACGAACAAGCTCATCTCTCTCGATTCGCTCAATAATGTTGTCGAAGCAGTGATCAAGATGTTCAAGAAGATCAGCAGCTGCACAAGGATATCGGTGATGCTCCTTTCAGACGACGGTGAGTATCTTTACATAAAGAAGGCCGTCGGACTGAACGAGGAGATCATAAGCTCGACAAAGATTAAGGTCGGAGAACACGTGGCGGGAAGGGTTTTCTCAAACCGCAGGATGATATCCTCCGACGACTACGACGTCCTTACCGGCGAATTTTCCAAGCAGAGTGGAAGCGGCCCGTTCATGAGTATTCCGATTATCGAGATTCCGTACAAAGAGGGCACGGACCCGATCGGTGTTATCAACCTGACGGACCGCATCGGCGGACACCAGTTTTCAGGGGGCGAAAAGAGGTTCCTACTCTGTCTCGCGAACTCCGCATCGATCGCAATAAAGAACGAGCTGAGGAAGAAGGCAATCGAGAAGAATACGATCGATACGCTTGTGCTCCTTGCAAATGTACTCGAAGCACGGGACCGCTACACGCAGGGCCATTCCATGCGTGTCGGCTCCTACTCCTACGAAGTAGCGAAAAGGCTGGGTTTTTCAGGCGATGAGCTCAAGCGCATACAGTATGCCGGACAGATCCATGATATAGGCAAGATAGCGATTCCGGACTCCGTTCTTCTCAAGGAGGGCAGGCTGACTCGTGACGAGTATGAATGTATGAAGGAGCATCCGAAAAACAGCAAGAAGATCGTCGACCATATCGGGTTCTTCAGCCCCATCAAAGGGCTTTTCCTCCACCACCACGAGCACTTCGACGGCAATGGATATCCGGACGGCATAGCCGGTACGGACATCGAGATAGGAGCACGTATCATCGCCGTGACAGACGCGTACGATGCAATGACCTCGAACCGCCCCTACAGAAACGCCATGTCGAAAGAGAAAGCAGTATCGATCCTCATCGAGGAGAAACACAAACAGTTCGATCCTGAGTGCGTCGATGCATTCGTCGACTGGTGCCTTTCTCCCGAGCCGTATTCCCCGGTGCTGCCGGTCGGTGAAATCGCTTGATATTTTCTACCGGCTCTGGCATATTTAGTTCTTGATGAGTAATTCATATAATCAACCAGAAAAGACATTTAAGAATGAACTGGTGAACCAACGGCTGGACGGTACGGAGGTTGCACCAGCGACTGTTTAGTTTCATTGCAAATCACTCTCTTACACTGAAAACCGCATAAAAGTTGATACTGTACGGTTTTTCTCGACTTAGATGCAGCGGCCCGAAAAACCGCTATCATGGATCTGTCCGGCCCTTGCAGAAGCAGCGCACAAAGAGATCGATAGTGCAGTGCTCGTACTGCCTGTTACGGTAATATTTGATACGTTTATTATTAATAAACCGGTAACAAAAATCGGGTAAAGGTTTTGTGTAATCCCCAAGATCTGTTTGAAAAACCAACCGTGGAGACCAGTTATGGACAATTTCGAGAGGTACAGAAAGCTCGATTATACGGTACCGGAGCGAACTACCGCCTGGAGGATATACGGCCAGGGTATGGAGAATTTCGGGGACGCAAAGAGTCCCACGGTGATCCCCGTTCCGGAACCGAAGGATGACGAAATACTCGTGAGAAGCGACGCGGTCGGCCTCTGCTTCTCCGATACAAAGATCATCAAGTTCGGGGAGAACCACCCTCGCCTTCAGGGGAGAAGCATGAAAAAAGAGCCGGTCATTCCCGGGCACGAGGTCTCGCTCACCGTCATGAAGGCCGGCAAGAATTGGAAACAGGAGTACAAACCCGGCGAGAAGTACATCATTCAGGCGGATATATTTTACAAGGGAAAGTCGGAGAGTTACGGCTACCGGCTGCCAGGTGGACTCTCGGGATACGGGATCCTCGGAAAGGAGGTCCTGGAGGGAGATGCGGGAAGCTATCTGATACCGATAAAAAGCGATGAAACAAGCTACAGCGCTGCAGCGCTGGTGGAACCCTGGGGCTGCGTCGTCGCAGCCTACAGAATCACCCATCGGGACAGTATAAAGCATGGAGGAAACCTCATCTTCATCGGAAACGGTTCCGACGAAAACCGCTGGGATTTCAGCACTCTTTTCGGAGAAAGGCTACCGAAAACCGTCGGACTGCTCGGTATCGGAGAGAGGACGACAGAGTCCATAAAAGCGGCCGTCTCCAACAGAGAGGTCGAAATATTCGAGGAAGCCGGAGATGATATCAGGGAGATCGTCCGGCGGCGCACGAACGGATCCGGATTCGACGACATCATACTCCTGGGCGAGACAGACGAAAATACCCTTGCACAGGCAGCAAACTCGATGTGTATGTACGGAATCATGAACTACATGGCAGGCTCCGATACTCCACAGTGTACGGATATCGACGCAGGCAAAATACACTACGACCGGATATCCTTTGTAGGAAGCCTGGGAGAAGACGTCTCCAAACCGTATGGGGACAACAACGACTACAGTCTGAGGGGCGAGGGAGTGCTCCTCTTAGGCGCCGGGGGACCGATGGGGCAGATGCATGTCCACCTTGCCATAGAGAAGGACCCTCCTCCCAAGGTCATCGTAGCGACCGATATCGCGGATGAGCGGATAGCTGCGCTTCACGACCTTTTCGACAAACGTGCCGCACAGCGGGGAATTACGTTCAGTACATTCAATCCCACTAAGTACAAGGACAAACAGGAGTATCGCGGGGCAATCCTCGATACGAACGCCGACCGCCTCTTCGACTACGTTGTTTGCCTCGCAGCGATCCCGGCAGTAATTGAAGAAGCCTCTTCCTACGCCGGCCGCGGCGCGGTTCTCAACATCTTTGCCGGGGTCTCAAAGGGTACAGTGGCAAAGCTCGATCTGAAGGACGTAGCTGGAAAATCCGTGCGCTGGATAGGTTCGAGCGGCTCGGGGGTTGAGGACATGGAACACACTCTGCGCCAGTTGGAGCTCGGCAGGCTTGATACGAACATCTCTGTTGTGGCGGTATCCGGCATGAACGACGTGTGGAACGGGATAGAGGCGGTACGCACCGGCTCCTTTCCCGGAAAGATAGTCGTCTACCCGCATATAGAGAACCTCGACCTCATCTCTCTCCGTGAGCTGAAAGATCGATACCCCGATGTCGGTGCACTGCTCACAGAAAACGGAGGCTGGACAAAAAAAGCAGAGGAGAAGCTTCTCGAAAAATTCCTTTAGTATCCCCTAATGTGGACAAGCCACATTCTTGATTAAAATATTTTCTTGCCAAAAAGGCAAGAAAATCAGTATTTGGAGGTACTGTGTCTGATCTGAAAGGAAGAAGTGCGATAGTAACAGGAGGTGGCCAGGGGCTCGGGGAGGCAATATGCCGCCGGCTCGCCGAAAGCGGAGTCATCGTCACGGTCTGTGATATCAGCATGGACAATGCCGAAAGGGTCGCGGGAACACTCCTGAAAGAATACGGTACACCCTCGCTCGCGGTAAAGGCGGACGTCACCTGTGAAAAGGATGTCGAGCGGATGGTTGGGAGGACAGTTGAGGAGTACGGCAGGCTCGACATACTGGTAAGTAACGCAGGAATAGTAATAGCCTACGAGATCTCTGAGTTCCCCATCGATGATTTCAGAAAGGTAATCGACGTGAACCTTCTCGGCTACTTCCTGTGCGCCAAACACGCAGCGAGAGTGATGAAGCCGAACAGAAGCGGCGTAATAGTACAGATAAACTCGAAATCGGGAAAGAACGGATCGTACAAGAACTCGGCCTACTCATCTTCGAAGTTCGGGGGTATAGGGCTCACCCAGAGCATCGCTCTGGACCTCGCCCCGTACAACATCAGGGTCAATGCCATATGTCCAGGAAACCTCCTCGACTCTCCCCTCTGGGTAAAAAGCCTCTACAAACAGTACTCAAAAAAGTGGGATATCTCCGAGGAGGAGGTAAAAAAAAGATACGTAGATCAGGTCCCTCTGAAGAGGGGATGCTCCTATGACGATGTCACGTCCCTCCTTCTCTTCCTCGTTTCCGACTGCGCTTCCTACATGACCGGACAGGCAATCAACGTTACCGGCGGACAGGAAATGCGATAACAACAGAGATATCAGGGTGATAAAATGAAACAGAGCTTCAAGGTCAGCATTCAGCCCGACGGTAAAACCGTCCATGTTCTCGACGGGACGTCGATCTACGAGGCGCTCGGCGAGGCCGGAATCATCATAAAATCCGAGTGCGGCGGTTCAGGTGTGTGCGGGAGCTGCAAGGTGAGGGCGATCGAGGGAAAGTACGAACAGCATGGCTCTGAGCGACACCTCTCGAAAGAGGAGATAGACAAAGGTCTCGTACTTGCGTGCAGCGCCCGTGTCCTCGGTGACATGAAGGTGGAAATTCCCACCGTGAGCAGGGTGTTCGAGCAGAAGATACTGACGAGAGGACTGACGAAGGAGGTCTCTCTCTCCCCCGGCATCCGAAAGCTCTTTATCGAAGCTCCGGAACCCTCGCTGGAGGACGTGAGGCCCGATCTCGAGCGTGTCATGGATGCACTGGGGGACGGGCGTAAAAGAAAATTCCCGCTGGAGCTTCTGCGGGCGTTCCCGGACAGGCTCAGGGAGGGTGAGTGGAAGGCGACAGTCATCCTCACCGATGACGAGATCGTGGGAATAGAGAGCGGGAACACGACCGGCAGGCACTACGGTATCGCATTCGATATAGGGACGACGACTGTTGTCGGGTATCTCATAGACCTTACAAAGGGGATAGAGATCGGCGTTGCCTCCAGGACGAACCCTCAAACCTCCTATGGAGACGATGTTATTACGAGAATACACTTCGCTTCCTCAACCGCAGACGGACTGGAAAAACTTCACGGTCAGATAGTCTCCTGCATCAATGAAATAACCGAGGAGCTCGTTTCCACCTCGGGGATCGAGAGGGAGTGGATCTACATGATCATCGCAACAGGGAACACGACTATGAGCCATCTTTTTCTCGGAATCAGCCCGAAATACCTCGCGCTCAACCCTTACGTGGGCGTGCTCCGGGGCGGATTTGAGACGGCTGCCTCCGAGCTCGGCGTCCGGATCAGCCCGTTCGGAAGGGCGTACACCATGCCCAACATAGCAGGTTTCGTAGGCGGAGACACGGTGGCGATGATACTCGCATCCGAGCTCAATAAGAGCAGGGAGATCAAGTTTGCCATAGACATCGGAACAAACGGCGAGCTCGTGATGGGAAACAGAGACAGGCTCGTTGCCTGCTCCACGGCGGCAGGCCCCGCTTTCGAAGGGGCGCGGATCACCCACGGGATGCGGG
>DATKZJ010000195.1:0-7125 GCA_035527995.1 Spirochaetota bacterium
TGTCTTTGCTCCGGAGTTGTCTGCAACATTGAGATAGGATTCTGTCTGTATCATCTTTCGCCCTTTATTTCGCTCGCACTATTATTTCAACAAGTTTCCACGTTTTTCGCTTAGAGATCGGACGCGTCTCCGATATCCGCACGGTGTCACCGATGCTGCATTCGTTTTTCTCATCATGCGCCACGTATTTCTTTGAGCCCTTCATATACTTCTTATATACTGGATGCTTTGTCATTCGCTCGACAGAGACGACTATACTCTTGTCCATACGGTTGCTTACTACTGTTCCTACCATCACCCTCTTCTTAGCCCCAGTAACCTCTTGCTCTGCCAACTGTTTTCTCCGTGTCTTAATTTATATCCATGCAAAAAACACTGCAATAGCTCATTTCTTACGTATGCCCAGCTCGTACTCTCTCAGTACAGTGTTGATGCGAGCGATGCTTCGCCTTTTTTCTCTGATCTTGAGCTCGTTCTCGAGCTGCCCCATCATCTTGTTGAACCTGAACACACGGTAATCCTTTACGTATTTTTCCTTTAAGTCTTTCAACTCGTCAACAGTCATCTCGTTAATATTGTCCTTCCTCATCGAATCACCCTTGTTTATACAGTCATTCTCTCTACTAACTTTGTCTTTATTGGAAGTTTATGATCCGCAAGGCGAAAAGCCTCCTTTGCAGTCTCCAAGTCAACGCCGCTTATCTCGAACATTACCCTTCCGGGTTTTACCACAGCTACGTAGTACTCCGGTATACCCTTACCCTTTCCCATTCGTGTCTCTGCCGGTTTCTTTGTATACGGCATATCGGGGAATATCCTGATCCAGACCTTTCCGCCCCTCTTCATGTGTCGCGTCATTGCTATTCGAGCAGCCTCTATCTGCCGGTTCGTTATCCAGCCGCACTGGAGTGCGACCATACCGTATTCACCGAAGTTTACACTGTTTCCGGTGGCTGCGGTACCCCGCATTCTCCCTCGATGTTTCTTTCTATATTTGAACTTGCTGGGCTGTAACATGGCTTCCTCTTTTTATGTTTCTTTCGCCAGACGCTTTTTCTTAATCAGCACACCGGCATCCTGCCTCTGATCCTTCCTAAATATTTCACCCTTGTACACCCATACTTTTACGCCGATGGCCCCGAATGTGGTCTTTGCCTCGGCCAACCCGTAATCTATATCAGCCCTGAAGGTATGCAGAGGGATCATTCCCTCTTTGTAGTGTTCGGATCTCGCCATTTCCGCACCACCAAGCCTTCCTGCGCATCTGACCTTGATACCGCGCGCCCCGCCCTGCATTGCGTTCGAGATCGCCCTCTTCATCGCCCGGCGAAAAGCGACTCTTCCCACGAGCTGCCGAGCTATGTTCTCTGCAATGAGCTTCGCATCGAGTTGTGGGTTCTTGATCTCCTTTATCTTTATCTGGATGTTCTTATCTGTATATTTCTGGAGTTCCTTGCTTATGTTCTCGACTTCTGCGCCTTTCCTTCCTATGACTATCCCCGGACGCGCCGTGTGGATGATAATATTGAGTTTTTCCGGATAGCGGATTATCTCCACCTTAGATACTTCGCCGCCCTTAAGCCTCCCGTCGAGATATTCCCTTATCTTGATATCCTCGTGCAGGTTCTTTGCGTAGTCCTTCTTCGAGTACCATCTGGAATCCCAACTCTTGTTTATCCCTAATCTGAGACCAATTGGGTTTACCTTCTGACCCATTCACTCCTCCTGCTACTTCTTGATTTCCTCTCCCGAAACCACAACAGAGATGTGGCACGTACGCTTACGGCGGCGGTCAGCCCTGCCGCGTGCTCTCGGTGTCCAGCGTTTCAGCGTGGGCCCCTCATCTACGCCTATTTTCTCTATGATGATGCCTTCTTCGTCTATGTTCTTGTTGTTTGCCAGGAGATTGGATACTGCCGACTGTACTACACCTGCCAGCACCCTCGCTCCTTTTGCCGATGCGAGCAGTAAAGTTGCCTTCGCCTGCTGATACGGCATCCTCTTTACGGCTTTACCGAAGCGATTAACTTTCCCCGACGATATCTTAACATATTTTGCGACTGCTCTGGCCTGCATCCTGATGTCTCCTTACCGCACCCGTGACGACCTCTCACTCCCCCCGTGACCCTTGTAGATCCTGGTGGGTGAGAACTCTCCGAGCTTGTGACCAACCATGTTTTCACTAACGAATACCGGAAAGAACTTCTTCCCGTTGTACACATTGAATGTATGTCCAACCATCTCAGGAAAGACCGTCGATCGCCGCGACCACGTCTTTATGATCTTCTTTTCGTTCTTGTTGTTGAGCTCAATCACTTTCTTGTAGAGCTTCTTGTCTATATAGGGACCTTTCTTGATCGACCTGGACATCAGCGTTTCCTCTTGCTAATAATATATCTGTCTGAGAGCTTTTTCTTCTTCCTCGTCTTGTAGCCCTTGGTCGGCTTACCCCACGGCGTTACCGGGTGCCTCCCGCCCGAAGTATTTCCCTCACCGCCTCCATGCGGATGGTCCACGGGGTTCATGGCAACGCCCCTCACCTTCGGCCTTTTGCCGAGCCATCTCGATCTTCCCGCCTTGCCGAGAGATATGTTGAAGTGGTCCTGATTACCGATCTGACCTATCGTGGCGGAACAGTTCTTATGGAGAATCCGGGTCTCACCCGACGGGAGCTTTATGATGCACTGCTTCCCTTCCTTGCCCACGAGCTGGACGAATGTTCCTGCTGAACGCGCGAGCTGCCCCCCACGTCCGGGATTTAATTCGACGTTGTGTACAGTAGTACCAACCGGTATGTTCGCAAGAGGCATCGAGTTCCCGACCGATAGCTTCACCTTTTCGCCGGCTACTACACGGTCCCCAACCTTTAATCCGTCCGGCGCCAGTATATAGCGCTTTTCTCCGTCAAGGTAGTACAGGAGGGCGATCCTCGCGCTCCTGTTCGGATCATACTCAATGGACACGACCTTCGCCTCAACGTCCCTCTTGTCGCGCTTGAAGTCGATGACCCGGTAGAGTCGCTTGTGTCCTCCGCCCCTGCTCCGAACCGTCATACGCCCGTAATTGTTTCTTCCGCTTATCCTCTTCTTGCCCTTCGTCAACGGCTTGTGCGGTTTATCTCTCGTAATATCACTACTGTCCACTACAGAGAAGTACCGTCTTGACGGGGTTACCGGTTTGTACTTTTTAACAGCCATTTATACCTGGACTCCTTCGAAGAACTCTATCTTGTCCCCTTGTTTAAGGGTGATGATCGCCTTCTTCCAGGACGAGGTATAACCTATCTTATACCTCTCCCTTTTTCTCTTTCCACTCATGTTGATCACGTTGCAGGTTACGGGCTTTACTCCGAATACATCGTGCACGGCCTTCATTATCTCTTTCTTGTTTGCCCGCGGATTTACCTTGAAGCTATACTTGTTGTACCCCTGCTGTTCGGTACTCTTCTCTGTCGTGATCGGGTGTATGATTATTTCGCCCTTTTTCATTTCAATACCCGCTTTTTTGTTTTATGGAGCGTACTTCTCGTTCAGTAACTTCACCGCTCCTTCAGTAAGGAGAAGCTGCGTAGCGTAGTAAAGATCCTTCGAGCTCAGGAGATCTGCGGCGTGGTACTTGATCCACGGTATGTTTTTTCCTGCGCGCGAGTTGGATTCCTTTTTCTCTCCATCGACTATGAGAACATTCTTTCGCCTTGCGTCATCTACGAGATTCATCGCGATGGAGTGGAACTCTTTCGTCTTTCCGCTCTCCACGGTAAAATCCTCGACTACCTTGATAGTCTCCTCTTTGAGCTTCATCGACAGAAGAGAACGCAACGACAGCCGCTTTATCTTCTTCGGCAGCCTCACTGTGTATGATCGCTGCCTCGGACCGAATGCGACACCACCGCCGACCCGGATAGGACTCCTCCTCGAACCAGCCCGGGCCCTTCCGGTGCCCTTTTGACGATAGAGCTTTGTTCCGCTGCCCCTTACCTCAGCCCTGGTCTTTGTAACACTCGTTCCCTGCCTGCTGTTGGCGAGCTCCGCCTTCAGTGCATAGTAGATAGCGGATCGGTTGGGTTTCATACCGAACACCTTGTCGTTCAGTTCGATGTCACCCTTCTCTTTTCCCTTTATATCGTATACCGTCACATTCATCTCAGTGTCTCGATCCTGTAGTTTTTAACCACCATTCACTACCTCAAGATCCCCGGATACGCATGGGAGACATAAAGTCGTCCCCTTCACGAGATAACCGGGTCAGTATCGGTAGCTTTGAAGACAGAGCGGACCTACTGCTTTATCTCAACATCTACTCCGGCGGGGAGTTCGAGCTTCATCAGCGCATTGATCGTTTCGCTCGTAGGATTGAGTATATCAATCAGACGCTTATGAGTCCGCATTTCGAACTGTTCCCTCGATTTCTTGTTTACATGCGGTGAACGCAGCACAGTGTACTTGTTTATCTTCGTCGGTAGAGGTACCGGGCCTGAAACCCTCGCCCCGGCCCTCATCACGGCGTTCACGATCGATTTTGCGGACTGATCGATGAGCTCTGCGTCGAAAGCCCTCAGTCTTACCCTTATCTTCTGGACGTTCATTGGCTCCCCTATTCGATGATATCTGTCACTGCTCCAGCGCCGACAGTTCTTCCACCCTCACGGATAGCAAACCTCATTCCCTTCTCCATTGCAATGGTGTTGATGAGTTCTACCTCCATGTTGATGTTGTCGCCCGGCATGACCATCTCTACGCCTTCGGGCAGCTTGATCACACCGGTTACGTCCGTAGTTCTGACATAGATCTGCGGCCTGTAGCCGGTGAAGAACGGAGTATGTCTCCCGCCCTCTTCCTTTGTTAGAACGTACACCTGAGCCATGAACTTCTTGTGCGGGGTGATCGTTCCTGGCTTGGCTATGACCTGGCCTCTTTCCACTTCTTCACGCTTGACCCCTCTCAGAAGTACACCGATGTTGTCACCGGCCTGACCCTCATCGAGGATCTTCCTGAACATCTCTACGCCCGTACAAACCGTCTTCACAGTCGGCTTTATACCGATGATCTCGATCTCTTCGTTAGTATGGATCTTGCCTCTGTCGACCCTACCGGTTACTACGGTACCCCGACCGGAAATTGTGAATACATCCTCGATCGGCATAAGGAAGGGCTTGTCGACATCCCTTTTCGGTTCAGGAATGTACGCGTCTACTGCGTCGAGCAGTTCCTGAATGCTCTTCGTCTTCTCTTCGTCATCCGGGTTGTTCATCGCTTCGAGAGCGCTTCCCTTGATAACGGGAATATCATCGCCCGGATAATCGTACTCCTTGAGAAGGTCCCTCACTTCCATCTCAACAAGCTCCAGGAGCTCAGGGTCATCGACACGGTCTACCTTGTTGAGGTATACGACCATTGCAGGGACTCCTACCTGCCTGGCGAGAAGAATATGCTCTCTTGTCTGAGCCATCGGGCCATCGTCCGCGGCAACGACGAGAATCGATCCGTCCATCTGCGCCGCACCTGTGATCATGTTTTTGACATAGTCAGCGTGACCGGGACAGTCTACATGGGCGTAGTGCCTGTTTTTCGTCTCATACTCGACATGCTGCGTCGCTATTGTAATCCCTCTCTCTTTTTCTTCAGGTGCATTATCGATTTCCTCGAACTTCTTCGCCTGCGCCAGTCCACTCTTGGCAAGATAGAAGGTCATCGCCGATGTGAGAGTCGTCTTCCCGTGATCAACGTGACCGATCGTCCCGACATTGACGTGAGGTTTTGTCCTTTGGAACTTCTCTTTAGCCATGCACTCCTCCTAATTGGATCATGGTTTTGACCCTTTTTTAAAATATTTCCACGTTGTAAAGTTTTATCAAGTTAATATAAAACCCTATAAGTATCAATATTTTTTTTATACTATCAATAAACTGAAAAATATTTGCTATAGTAACGGCCGTCTTAAACCAAAATCGCTCACTCAGGCAACCGAATGGTTCGACCTAATCCCCGAAACTATTCTCTCGGTGACCGAGGCTGGTGTCTCGGCATAGTGCGAGAAGGTCATTGAGTAGTTGGCCCTTCCCTGACTGAAAGATCGCAGAGAGGTCGCGTAGCCGAACATCTCTTTGAGAGGACATTCGCAGACGACGATCTTTCCGTGCTGACGCTCCTCCATCCCGATTATTTTTGAACGTCTCGATGAAAGGTCCTTTATGATCTCACCCATGTACTCTTCAGGGGTGATTACCTCGACACGCATCATCGGTTCCAGCACGACCGGCTTTGCTCTCTTTATACCCTCACGGAACGCGTTCATAGCTGCAAACTTGAAAGCGAGCTCCGAGGAATCCACCTCGTGGTATGAGCCGTCGAGCAGTACCGCCTTGAAATCGATGAGCGGATATCCGGCCAGAACCCCGTTTTCGCTCGCGCTCCTGATTCCCTCTTTTACTGCGGGGATGTAGTCCTTTGGAACCCTCCCTCCTACTACCCGGGATTCGAACACGTAGCCCGCACCCGGATCGAGAGGCTCGAACTCGACAACGACATGTCCGTACTGTCCGTGACCGCCGCTCTGCTTGATGTGCTTGCCTTCGGCCTTCGAGCTCCCCCGTATCGTCTCGCGATACGCAACCTCAGGCGGTCCGACCGTGGCCTCTACACTGAACTCTCGCAGTATCCTGTCTATTATGATCTCCAGATGGAGCTCTCCCATGCCGGAGATGATAGTCTGCCCAGTCTCCTCGTCGATACGGACCCTGAATGTGGGATCCTCCTCGCTGAGCTTCGAAAGCGCCTGTCCGAGGCGTTCACCGTCACCGTTCGACTTCGGCTCAATCGCTATAGAGATTACCGGCTCCGGAAAATCCATTTCCTCAAGGACGATCGGGTTGCCGAGATCACAGAGCGTATCGCCTGTTGACAGGGTCTTAAGGCCGAGCACCGCGACAATATCTCCGGCGGAAACCTCACGAAGGTCTTCCTTTTTATTGGCATGCATCTGAACGATTCTGCCCATACGCTCCTTCCGGTCTTTACCGGAATTATATACAGTGTCTCCTACCGATACCTTTCCGGAATAAACACGGAAAAAGGAGAGTTTCCCGACGTACGGATCTGTCATGATCTTGAAGACCAGCGCGCTGAA
>DATKZJ010000196.1:0-4966 GCA_035527995.1 Spirochaetota bacterium
GCTATACCCTCCACATCCTGAAAAATGAAGGTTTCTTCTGGATAGACAGCTATACAACAGACGAGTCGTTCGGATACAGGCTTTCAAAAGAGCTTTCTGTCCCTGCGGCGAAGCGCGATGTCATCCTCGACAACGAGGACAGCTTCTCCTACATAAACGCCCAGTTCGAACAGCTCAAGAGGATCGCAAAACAGCAGGGTAGCGCTGTCGGCATAGGGCACTTCTCCAAGAAGAACACGCTCGAGGTGCTCCGCTACCAGCTTCCCGGATTGAAGAAGGAGAATTACAGGCTGATCTACGCATCCGAAGCGGTCCGAAATTGAGACCTGATTTTAATTCCTCCGACATGATTTTGTCACATTGCGCCCTTATATTCCGGTGGAAACCCTTTTCATCATCACGGATGCCTACCGGTGCCTTTTAGTGCGGTTTTCTCACAAATTGCTTAGCCATTGGCAAAAATTTATAGCCTTCTTTATGGTGAGGAAAGCGCTAAAACCCCCATTCCTTAATATTTACGATGATTTGTAAGAAATGGGGGTTAGTGCTTGGATTTTTTTCCATGCTGTAATAATGAACTTCTTGATACGCATCTTCCGTTGCCGGACATCCTGCTGTGCTTTCCTGGTTTCTTAATGCCCGATCCTCTCGACAGGCTGTTTGTGTATTACGCATATCCTCTCACCCCCGGGTATGATACCCCCCGGGCATGATATGCTATGGATTTGTAAAAACCAGGCACCCTTGATTACACCATTTTCACTTGACGAATATCACCATAGTCAATATTGTTTGCAAAACCGTTCGAGGGAGGGTGGTTGAACATTCTCGGGATCGAAACTTCGTGCGACGAAACTTCGGCCTCTGTTGTTCGGGATGGGACGGAGATCCTCAGCAATATCGTTGCAACCCAGTTCGAATTTCACGAAGAATACGCCGGGGTCGTTCCCGAAATCGCTTCGCGCAGGCACAGCGAGGTAATCAACTACGTTATAGAGAGAGCACTGAAAGAGGCGGAGGCAGGCTTCGAGGATATCGACGCAGTTGCGGTTTCGTCATACCCCGGACTCATCGGCTCGCTCCTCGTCGGCCTCATCACCGCAAAGACGATCAGCTACACCCGGGGAATTCCTCTCATCGGCATTAATCACATAGAGGCGCACCTCTACTCCGTGCACTATAACAACGAACCGGAGTATCCGACTCTCGCCCTTATCATCTCCGGTGGGCACACGCTCCTTCTTTTGTCGCAGAGGATCGGCGAATATGAGATCCTCGGGAGCACCCTGGACGACGCTGCGGGAGAGGCTTTCGACAAGGTATCGAAACATCTCGGACTCGGATACCCCGGCGGACCCGAAATAGAGAAAGTAGCGGCGAAAGGGGATGAAGACGCGTACGCCTTCCCGGTCGTCACCCTGAAGGGTAATCGAGACCGTGACCGGTACAACTTCAGCTACAGCGGACTGAAAAACGCCGTCATCAACCAGAGAGACAGGTTTCTAAACCCGGGCAGTAAGCCCTCGGTTGAGAACATAGCGGCATCCTTTCAGAAGGCTGCTACCGACGTGCTGCTCATCAAGGCGCACTATGCGGCTGAGGACTTCGGGATCCGGAGGGTTGCGGTAGCGGGAGGAGTGGCTAACAACAGCAGGCTCAGGACAATATTCGGAGAGGCAGAAGGACTGAGAAGCTACTTTCCCCCTCGAGAGCTTACACAGGACAACGCGGCCATGGTGGCCGGTCTTGCGTTTCACAAATACATGCAGGGTGAAAGGGCTTCCCTCGATCTCGAACCCAGGTCAAGGCTCGAAAACGTAGTGAAGGGAAAGAGGAAAAGAAATGGGAATTGATGAGAGGGATGTACGTATAAGCAAGCTGGACGAGATGCGCAGCATGGGCATCACCCCGTACAGGGACCGCTACGAGAGAAACAAGACCCTCCTCGAGGCGAAGGGTCTTCCCGTCGGCACAACCGGCATCTGTATTGCCGGGAGAGTGATGACTGTAAGGAAATTCGGAAAGCTTATATTCGCAACCCTGAAAGACAGCTCGGCAAAGATGCAGATAGCCCTTCAGCTTTCGAGTATCGACAAGGAGAAGTTTTCTCTTTTCAAGAAACATGTTGATATCGGGGATTTTATCGGCGCCGAAGGAACGATTTTCAAGACGAAACTAGGCGAGATCACGCTCGACGTCGCCGGGTTCGAGCTCCTTTCAAAGACACTGAGACCTCTCCCTGAAAAGTGGCATGGTCTTCAGGAACAGGAGCTCGTGTACCGCCAGCGCTATCTCGATCTCGTGATGAATGAGGGATCGATCGAGAAGTTTTTGAAAAGGACCCGGATCATTAAGAGCATCAGGGATTATCTCGACGATCACAGTTTTATCGAAGTGGATACTCCGGTCCTCCAGACAAAACCGTCGGGAGCGATTGCGACCCCCTTCACGACCCGCCACAACGCCTTCGACCTCGACCTTTACCTTCGCATCGCTCCCGAGACCTACCTGAAGAGGTGCATCGCGGGAGGATTCGAGAGAGTATACGAGTTCGCGAGATGTTTCAGGAACGAGGGAATAGACCCGTCACATCTTCAGGACTTTACTCTCCTCGAATGGTACGTCGCCTACTGGAACTATCAGGACAATATGAATTTTACGCGAGAACTCATCAAGCATGTCGTCTCTGAGGTGAACGGATCGCTGAAGGTTACATTCGGTGACAAGGTCATCGATTTTGACGGTGAGTGGGAGACGGTATCGGTAAGAGAGCTCATCCTGCGGGATACAGGCATCGATGTTTTCGAGACAACGAAGGAGGACGAGCTGAGAGGGCTCATCGAATCCAAGGGTATCGAGATAGAGGGCAAGGAGCAGATGGGGTTCGGTTCGCTTGTAGACAACCTCTACAAAAAGGTATCGAGACCGAAGCTCGACGGCCCGGTCTTTCTCATACATCATCCAATCGAGCTTTCCCCGCTCTCAAGAAGAAACGACTGTGAGCCGAGGATCACCGACCGCTACCAGGTTGTTATAAACGGATGGGAGATCGTAAACGCCTACAGCGAGCTCGTTGACCCGATCGATCAGAGAAAAAGGTTCGAAGAGCAGGCTGAGCTGAAGAAAAAAGGGGATACCGAGGCAATGACGGTGGACGAGGATTTCCTCACCGCGATGGAGTACGGCATGCCGCCGATATCGGGCCTTGGACTCGGGATCGACAGGTTCGTCGCCCTGCTCACGAACGAAGAGAACCTCAGGGATGTCATTCTCTTCCCACTCATGCGCCCGCTGCAGTAGCAATAAAAAGGCCCCCGGATATCGCAGCTTTTCTTTTGTGGCACATCCGAAACAAGTCAGCGCGGTTTTGTAACGGCATTACGGACAGTTGCCGGGAAGGACCCTATATATGGCCTAAAAAGTATCCTTCGTATTATTCACCGGCTGTTAATTACCCCCCCCAAGCGACGCTCCCGGCTGTATATCCGATTATACTCCGGATAAACCCTGTTTCCGTACGAAAACCACTCCTGTCCTGATCAGCAAAACTGAAACAGCACGACTTATCGGTAACACAGAGCTTCTTCACACTTTGGCGATTCATGTTTCAGACAGGGCGAGTTTCTTCAAAAGAAATGTTCCTTTCTTATACAGCCCCTTTAAAAAACGCCGTTTACGCAAATATGTTTTAGATTTGTCCTGTCGCTGCGCCATAACTGCCTTAAATCCACAAGAAAGGAAACGGCAATGAAACGATGCCCCTTAATGCGGTTTTCTCATAGATTGCTATGCAATCAGATTGCATAGCAAGGGGTTTATATGATGACTTGGCAGCTGTAAAAAATAAAGTTTAAGGTGAGAAAAGCGCCAAAAGCCCCATTCCTTAATATATACGGTGATTTATGAGAAATGGGGATTAATTCTACTTCTCCTCGCCGGGTTTTCCGCCGCTGCAATCGGCTGCGCGAGCCTCAGGGGTGACCTTCCGGCAATCGAATAACTTCAGGACAAAGCCTTAGTGCGGTTTTTGCACAAATTGCCAATGATGACTTGGTAGTATTTATAAAGTCATGCAAGAAATAAAATATGCGGTGAGTACTTTTAAATATGGCGAATGGGAGGACGAGGAAGGAGTATTCTTCCGGGGAGACACCTGTCATTCTTGGTATCTATGAGAGGATGAACCTTTGTCTTCTGCAGGCACTTGATGAAGCAAGCGGATTACTTTTTTCGGACCTGGCAGGACTACTTAAAAGCGTGTAGTATTCTTCTGTTTACATATGAGAATATAAGTAGTAAATTACTATAAACCTGCTGTGTTTGTGATGCCGGTGACCGTATTTTGAGCCAACACTCATAATAACGGGATGTCGATATTTGTCTGCGGAATGCGCTCGCCCTAGCGGTTATAGAGCACAGGAAACAGGCGTGAGACGACCCACCTGGAGACCTAGGTTCAAAAAGGGCCCGACACACGGCACGAGCGGGTTTTTTATCTTCCACCCGATGGAACCATTTGGGCGGGCCCTGCCGTCTGTACTGTTCCGAACTGTACTGTTCCGAACTGTACTGTTCGAACTTCCATTTACCGTAAAATGTTGTTACATTATACTCCCACCACAACGACAAAATTGGAGATACAATGAAGCGCCTTCTCTCAGGAAACGAGGCTTTTGCCCGGGGAGCATACGAGTACGGAATCAGGGTAGCCAGCGGATACCCCGGAACTCCGAGCACGGAAATTCTGGAAAACCTTGCCCTGTACAGGGAGGTATACTCCGAATGGTCGCCGAACGAGAAAGTGGCGCTCGAGGTTGCTGCAGGTGCAGCAATGACCGGTGTCCGCGCCATGGCAACGATGAAACACGTCGGGCTGAATGTCGCTTCCGACCCTCTCATGACTTGTTCCTATACAGGGGTCGAGGGAGGGCTCGTCATCGTGGTATGCGACGATCCGGGGATGCAC
>DATKZJ010000197.1:0-6163 GCA_035527995.1 Spirochaetota bacterium
TCCTTGCTCTCAAAGAAATCGACAACAGCCTCTGCAACCATCTTTCTCTCTTTCTCCGTCAATTCAGGGAAAACAGGCAATGAAAGTATCTTTTCCGAAACCTCCTCAGTCACCGGGAAATCCCCCTTCCTGTAACCTAGCTCCCCGAAGACCTCCTGCAGGTGAAGCGGCAGTGGGTAGTATATGGCGGTCGGGATTCCCCTCTCTTTGAGGTGAGCGGCGAGCCGGTCTCTATCGTCGGTGAGTATCGAATATTGATGGTATACGTGTCTGTATCCCTCTCTTGCGGCGGGGACTTTCACGTATTTTTTTAAAACGCTGTTGTAGTACGAAGCTGTAGCTCTCCGCATCTCGTTCCATGATTCGAGGTGCTTGAGCTTTACCCTGAGGATCGCCGCCTGAAGCGCATCCAGCCTGCCGTTGAACCCGATAACAGAGTGGTAGTAGCGCCTGCATGAGCCGTGGTCCTTCACCATGGCGGCTTTCTTTGCGATCTTCTCGTTGTTTGTGAGTATCATCCCGCCGTCGCCGAATGCACCGAGATTCTTTGACGGAAAAAATGAGAGGCAGCCGGCTTCGCCGTATCCGCACGCGCCTTTGCCGTCGATTGAGGCGCCGACAGCCTGCGCAGAATCCTCGAGCACCATCAGTCCGTGCTCTCCCGCGATCTCGAGGATCCTCTCCATATCAGCCATGTGCCCGAACAGATGAACAGGGAGGATGCATTTCGTTCTTCTGCTGATCTTTGATTTCAGGAGATCGGGGTTTATATTGTAGGTGTCACCTTCGATATCCACGAACACGGGCTTTGCCTTGAGGAAACAGATCACCTCGGCAGTTGCAATGAATGTAAAGGGGGATGTTATCACCTCGTCGCCCTCCTCTATCCCCATTGCAATGAGGCATGCGAGGAGTGCGTCAGTTCCCGAGGCCATGCCCACTGAGTATTTTACACCGCAGTATTGTGCGAGCTCCTTCTCGAACTGCTCCACCTCCGGGCCACCTATGTAGCGCCCGCTTTCCACCACTCCTTGAATGGCCGGATCCAACTCCTTCTTCAAGCTTTTGTACTGACGTGTCAGGTCAAGAAAGGGAAGATTCATAGCGTATTTCCTCTTTTATCATATTCTGATACAAAGTGCCCCTCTCCTTTTATGCGCCAAAAGACCGTTCTATCTGCTCTCTGTAAACGTCGTGTGTATGTTCACATCCTCTACCTCTTTCAGTCCTATGCTCACGGAGAAGATGTTGTTCCAGAGGTACCTCGTGCCATCGTACGAGATCTCCCGGTTACCCGTATAATCGAACTTCAGCTGCCAGTCGTGAAGATCCCTGATTAGGCCGAGAGATATGCTCTTCAGCTTGAAACCAGCGCTCTTCCTGTCCTCCACGTTGAAAAAGTTGAAAGATCTCAAAAGGTCGACTATCGGATTAACCGCCTCGACTCCCTGGTCACTCGCGATACTCGGAAAATATCGCCATATGTCCTCGTTCCTCGAATATACGGAGAAGTAGAGCGTAAGATACTTCTGCAACTCCATATTGACTTCAAAGGTCGAATGGAGAACATCCAGGAGGGGGTCGACAAAGTTATGCTCCCAATCAAGCTCCCAATCGAACGTGAAGCGGTTCTTTTCTAAATATATATCATCATTGTAGTAATTCAAAATAAAACTGTTGGTCTTGGGCCTGGAATTGGAAATATCGTAGACGAACCTGTCACTGATCCATAGTGTGTCAAAGGGAGAGAACGTGATGATGTTGACGAAAGGTGAAAACCTGCTCGGGTCCCCGATGTAGGGATCGTAAGCCCCGCTGCTCCAGTTGTAAACGGGCCGCAGATCGTAGGAAGTATAGGCCCTCTCTGTGAACTTCCAGAACTCGGCGTATCCTCTTAAACCCACCTCATGGATCCTGAAGCTGCCGTACTCGTAGAAGTCATCAGGGCCGAGGAGCTTGTACTTAAGCATATGAGAAAGCTCGAGGTTGAGTTCCGAGGGGCCAATGAGCAGGCTCTCTTTTGTCTTGCCGTAGACGAGAGTGTGCTTGCTGTCATCTGCGAGCTCTCCTGCGCCCGGATCGATGTGACGCTGGCCCTCCGCGCCCACCTCCACTTCAGGGGAGAGCCGGACCCAATCCGCGAGATCGTAATCCTTTCCAAAGCTCACGCGCGTCGAAGTGCGGTGTACCTCGCTCGAGAGCGTTCCTGAAGCGTCGTAGTAAGCGGTGTGGTTGTAGTTCGCATAGCTCGCGTAGTCCACACTCGCGAAGATCTCCGGCTGGATACCCTCGAGTACCGTGTCCGAGTGAAAGAGCGTAACGTTCGGTGCTGTTATTGAATAGATCCTGTACTGGTAGTAGGAGGGGTAGTACACATTATCGACCTCTGTGTTGCGCTGAGGCATGAAATTCATTCTGTTCAGCACAGAGAGGCTGAAATTATCTATGCTGGAGTAGTGGTTCGCGTACCAGGAGAATCCGGAATCCTTCCTCGGGTAGTCAGATTCCGCCTGCTGAATGAGTTTAAAGATATCGAACTGCTCCGTCCTCCGCTCGAAATCGTACTCGTAGTACGGGTCGCTCGCCCAGTACAGGTTGAGCTCTGTGCTGTTGTCCCACACTTCGCCGTATTCGAACTTCTGGTACCCTCCGGTTCTGTACCTGAGGTACCGGTTCACCGAGAGGTCGGTAGCTCCAGGCGGCCCGTAAGGGCTCCAGTTTTCCGTGACGTCGTCATAGTAGTATACATCGCTGGCCAGCGCTACAGACCCCTTAAGCTTTGTTTCCCCGAGCGGATAGCTCGAAGAGAAATCCGCGCCTGTATATACGCCCAGCCTTTCATAGAGGTCTCCCTTCAGCACGAGCTCGTGCTCTTCTGATTTAACAGGGTAGTAGGTATTCTGGAGCGCAAGGCCAGCCCTCTCTCTGAAGAAAATGGAGGTCTTGATGTCCGGCTCTTCGAGGTTTCTGTAGTAATACGGTAGAGCGATGAGGGGGTCCTGTCCGAAGTAAAACGAGGCGTTTTTGATGAGAACGTAATTATCATCGTAGTAGTAGAGCTTTTCGGCCTCGATCCGGTAGTGCGGATTTTTTATATTACATGTCGAAAGGGCGACCTCTTCCGAGACGAATTTCTCGCTTTCATCTATCTTCTCTATTGTCTTCCCCGAATAGATGAACTTCTTAAGCGACGTCTTGCCCTCGAAGAATATTCCCTCGTCGGTCTCGGTATCATAGAAGAACTCTTGTGCTGTATACCTCTTGCCGTACTCATCGACGAATACAATATTACCGTTCCCGGTAATTATCCCCACGTCGACGTTGATACGGACTTCATCGGCGCTGATCTGTTTTTCCCGGTAGGTGATATCCACATCGCCGCTGAGGAAAATGAGCTCCTCATCGTCCGCACCCTCTTTGTACTCTATTGAGTCGGCATGATGGAGTATTATATCCTCCCGGGCGGATACTCCGACGCGTTCATCGAAGGAGAGGAGGTTTGTTTCGAGCTCGTGAGTCAGAAGCCGCCGTTTGAGGTCGACAGGACCTCCGGTGCAGGAAAGCTCCCTCTTTCTGCATTCAGCTTCGAGCTCGGCAGCTGAGCCCTCTTTCAGGAGTGTGTAGACGCTCGGCTCGGTAGTTTCCCCGCACCATCCCGTAAGAGGAACCATGAAAAACAAGAAAGCGATACACCATCTCGGTTTTCGCATAAGGTTAGTATATGGAAAAAGGAATTAATATAAAAGTCATATTTTAGTGTTCTACGATGGAAGGAACGCCGTTCAGTCGGGCTGTTACCACTGTCTCCAGGTAGATACTGTCGTCATACGACACACGGGCCTCCCTGTCCTGAACGTCTACGTCGATACGAACCCTCTTTGCCCCTGCGCGGCTGGCCTGCCTTTTCGCCGTCTTTTCCACGAGCACGACGATATCCTGCTTTGCCTCCTCTAGGGTGTGATAGTAACGATTCTCCTTCGGGGCATATGCTACGAATCCATCGTCGCCGTGAGGCCTTATGAGTACCGTTACATTCTCGCATACGCCGCCTGTGATCGAGCCGACTGCGTTTGCGACTTCGTGGTATTCAGGGATGATGATCCCGGTATTCACGAACTGACGGAGGGCGGGCGCTATGCTCTTTGCCGGCGCTCCTATGAAAACAACAGGATTTTCGATGCGTGCGGCCAGGGATATTTCATTCTCCTCTTCAAACATATGAGATATGAGACGCTCTGAGAAACCTGTATCCTTAACGATATCATCGGCCTCCTTCATCAGAAAACGAAAGAGGCGCGATAGGAGCGTTCTGTAAAACTCTCTCATTACGCTGCTCATGAATTCTTCCTCATCGACCCCCATTCTCTCTGCGTAGAGCGAGACCCCGAGCCTGCTCGCTTCGCCGTTCCAGAGTGAGAGTTCTCCCTTTGCGTGGAGGATGTCTGTAGGGGTGAGGCCCGCGCGGAGCACGTCCCCGAACATCTCGAGCCGTTCCGTCCTGATAAGAGATGCGCTGTACGAATCCACGCTCTTCGAGAGATCAATAATGTGTGTAGGTCCCTTTTTTTTCAATACATCCAGAACTAGCCTCTCCTGGGGGTGCAGGTCCGTCCTCTTTCTGTCCCTTTGCAGAAGAAAGAAATCCGCGGGCTGTACAAGAGTTTCGTCTCCCCGTCCCCGGCGGGACGCCTTCAGCGAGGAGATTACTTCAGGATACTGCGAAGCGAGCCAGCATAGCGGCGCAACACGCCTTGGACCGATATGAACCCTCCTTCCGGGCGTTTTGCACCTGATATGGCTGTCTCCTCCGAGACCGAATGTATGGACGTCAACAGTCCTGATCGCAGTCCGAAAGCTGTCTATCCGAATCCCCTCCCTGCTGTACTTCAGAAAACCGTTTTTGATAAATGCCACGTCCGTCGTCGTTCCGCCCATGTCCACGATGCACCCGCTCTTTATCTTCGAGAGCCAGGCGCCTCCCACCGAGCTCGCAGCGGGCCCTGAGAGCACCATATCTATCGGATTGGTCTTTGCAACCGTCTCGCTCATCAGGGTGCCGTCGCCCTTTACCACCATGATAGGTGCGCTGACATCCATCTCTGCGAGGACCTCTCGTACCGAGAGCAGAAGGTCCCTCACGAGCGGAATGAGGCTGGCGTTGAGGAATGCACTGTTTGCCCGCTTCACACAGTTGAGCTCACGGGTCAGCTCTGAACCGAGGACAACTGGGAGCGCGCTCTTCTCCTGTATCAGCCCCTTTACTCTCCTCTCGAACTCAGGATTTCTTACCCCTATTTCGCTCGAAACAGCAAAAGCGTCGACCCCCTTATCGAGCAGGAGATCGACCGCCCGTCTCGCCTCCTCCGTATCGAGCGGCTCCCGCTCATCTCCTTCGATCGAGTGCTTTCCTCCGATGGATACCTTCGGCTCGAAGCCTATCTTTCTGATATTGTATCTGTCGTATCCGATGAGGATCAATCCCACTCTTCCCCCCTTGCCCTCGACTATCGCATTGGTCGCAATAGTGGTGGAGAGTGAAACGAGCCCTATCTTTTTAATGAGTTGTTTGGGAACTTGCTCAAAGAGGAATTTTAGCGAGCGCTGTATACCGACCGCATAGTCGTCGTGAGTTGTGGGGGCTTTTGCCCATCCTGCAACCCGGTCTTCGGTAAAATCGTAAACCACGGAATCCGTATAGGTGCCGCCGGCATCTATTCCGAGCCCTATACCGGTACGAATGACCTTATGGATCGGTTCAGCTGATGTCATACTATCTCTTCTCCGGGAGTCGGATCCCCAGGTTTCCGGGAGTCGGATCCCCAGGCATCGGAACGGACAAACGAGACACCCCCCTTCATCGGGCTTTGTCGCCTGTCCTGTGTCTTGAAAATATACTAACGGGGATTGGGATTTTCAAGCGGATCCATCGAGCCGTTTCAGATAGCACCTTCTGCGCTTGTGCTGCCGTGATTCGTAATAGTTCCAGTGGGCCTGTATGAGACGGTTATCCTCGAGCTCCCTCGAGGTCTCCGCGGATATGAGGTTGTTTGCAATGGCAAATTTTGATAACCCCGTCATGAGAAGAGCATTTACGCCCTTCCCCTGAAAATCCGGCCGAACCGCTGCGATCAGCAAATCGACATACTTGTTGCTCTTCTTCAAA
>DATKZJ010000198.1:0-17954 GCA_035527995.1 Spirochaetota bacterium
GAACTTCAGGATCCTGTTGGCGTAGATAGCGCTCATATTATGGTTGATAATCATAAAGCTACCCTCCTTGACTGTTCCTGTGCCTCCCTGCACAGGGTTTTTTTCAAGGTTGTCTCCTTGCAGCTGCATGACTTAAAGGGACGACGATTACCAGGACGCGCGCTTTCCTTTCATCCCCTTCACCGTATCCCCCTCTCGAGAGAGGAATACAGGCATACCGCTTTAAGACCAACAACTAAAATTAGGCCCCCTGAAGGGCCACCCCGCCGTGAGGCACGCCTCTATGCGTCCGAAGGACGCATAGTTTTTTACAGAACGATGCCCACAAGGGGCTTAAGATAAGTTGCTGGCGACAGTTGGATCAAGGAGGAGGGTGAGTGTACACTATGTCAAAGATCGATCCCGGGCTCGCCGAACGCTCTTCGGCGAGCCCGTAAAACGCCTTAAAACTTCTAAACTACCTCTTACATTTCTGGTATCTCGGATACCAGAAATACGTTAACGAAACAACTGCAGTACGCTCTGAGGCCTGATATTCGCCTGGGCGAGCATTGCAGTTCCGGACTGGATCAGAATCTGGTTCTTCGTGAACTGGACCATCTGCTCGGCGATATCTGTATCTCTTATCCGGGACTCTGCCGCCTGCATGTTCTCGTATCCGGACATAAGGCCCTTGGTCGCATACTCGAGCCTCGTTTGGTATGCGCCGAGGTCCGCCCTCTGCTTCGATACCGCCGTGAGAGCCTGATCGACAACACCGATTATTCTGTTCGCCCTCTCAGGCGTTTCAATCGACATCGTCTGGCCGGTTGAGAACTCCTTCATCTTGAGACCCACCGAAGTCATTGTCTGGATATACACCTGCTCACGCTGGTCCATATTCGCCCCTATATGGAACCACATCGATGCAGCCGGCGTGTTTTCACCGGTCGGCTTCGCAAATCTACCAGTGAGCATGTTCATACTGTTGAACTGCGCATGCGAGGCAACACGATCGATCTCGTCAATGAGCTGAGAAACCTCGACCTGGATCTGCATTCTATCCTCTTCCGTGTAGATACCGTTCGAGGACTGAACAGCAAGCTCCCTGATACGTTGCAGTATGTCCTGGATCTCCTGGAGATATCCTTCAGAGGTCTGGATAAAGGATATTCCGTCCTCGGCATTCGAGGCGGCCCTTCTCATACCCCTGAGCTGGGACCTCATCTTTTCGGAAACGGCAAGACCGGACGCATCGTCGCCCGCACGGTTGATCCTCATGCCGGAAGCGAGCTTTTCGATGTCCTTGTTGATGGCCCAGTCGTTGAACTTATTGATTCGGTGGGCGAAGATTGCACTGATGTTGTGGTTAATAATCATCTCTTCCTCCTTGAAGTTGGTGTGTGCGGTTTAGATTTTCAGGACCTAAACCGCTTAGGGACATTTAAGCCCTACGGACTTAAATATGCCCCTGTAGAATGCACTATTTCTGCGCATTCTACACGGCATCCATGCCAAAAAGTTGCAACAAATTGATGTAAGTTTTGAAAAATATAGTGTGGTTGTTTTGGGGCATCACCTCCTTGTATGTGTACCGCTAAAAACCTCCATGTTTTTAGCTGCTACCGATTTTTTCAAGCTCGGACTCTTTTTGCCTATCGAATCCGAAACTCGAAGGGTCCTTTTAGCCTCCGGTTAAAAAACAGTTTGCCTCATTCTATCTATCGGCCGGTTCACTGAAGAACTTAAGAGGAATTATCTTTACCCCGGCTGTTTTCAAAGGACCGCTCGAACGAACAGTTTTGGAAACCCTATCTCAGGATCGTTTTTCCTACAAGCCTCTGTCTCCAGGAGCTCAACCAAAACCACCTCGGATAACTGCCAGGCCTTGACCCCTGTCCTTTGAGCATCCTGTGCTTACCTTCCCATTCCGGCCCGCAGAGACGTGCATGTGAAGCGCGGGCCTCCCCTCTTCATCAGGAAAGATCGTTCCTATCTCCATCACCTTATGCACCCCTTCAAGCTCGTACACGAAAGGAACTACAGGCCGAGAGGCCTCGTTAACGGGCCCCACCACTATTTTTGAGCCTTTCTGTGCTCCCCCTAAGAGCATGCAGTATCCCCGCTGGACCCTCTTCTCTTCTGCAAACTTCTCTATGACACCCGGTATCATATCTCCGTCATCGAGACTTAAGATGAATACCCTTCCCTGAGACGCTTCACAGTAGCGCATTGCATTTCCTCCTTTCGCAAACCGGCCTGTCTCGGCTTCTTGTAAGATACAGTCAAGATACCGCTCCATGAGGCCAGGATGTAGGTTTTTTCGTATGAAAAGAGGTGGTAGTTGTTGCCGGCGGATATGCAAGTTCACATATTTCTACTACTGAATGACTTTAAATGACAACCCTGTTCTGCGGAAATATGCACGCATATTTCTACTATCCCGTGAGGGAAAATGACAGTAAATGACAACCCGTCTCAGCGGAAATATGTGTACATATTTCTACTATCCCGTGACTGGAAATGCATATCCCGCTCGTCGGCAGGCAAGCGGGAAGCTGTCGAAAACAGTAGGCAGCGACTTAAAAACCGCCCTCCTTAGAAGAGGAGAGGAGCCTTTAACAAGGTGCCCGCAGTCGGCATTCTCGAATGAAATGGTGTCGTAAAGGTCGAAGCCTTGAGAGATGCAAAAATCCTCCTGAATCTCACAATCAGAACGGTAAGACGAGGAAGTATCGTCCATACCGACTACGACTCTCTTATGTTCTTCAGGGTATCGGCATATCAATATTGAACATGAAAAATATTTCGCTTCGGGCAAAGCCCATATCAATGGTATCCCTGGGTTCCTGGAGTTTTTTAGAAAGTACGTTTGATTGAGTTTAATGGAATCTCCAGAGATAAAAAAATGGAGTCCAGATATATCAACCGAGATAATGGTATCTTTTCAGCTCATGGCTCAATGAGCTCACTGCTCAATATCTCTGTAATTTTATTCCAAAACGGTTATAATTAGTTCTTGGTGAATGATTAGTATGTTCAACAAGAAAAGACATTGATGAATAAGTTGGTTTCATTTAACTATTTCACTTTCAATTAATTAGCCTATCTTTTAAAAGTGGAGGGCTGGCCAGTCCTGAAACCGGGCGGCGCCTTTTACCGGAAATTATCGATATGAATAGAAAAATAGCAGACGATACTCCTCGCTTTCCCCTTTGCGTTGCTTCGATCGACGTCGGTTCGAACGCGATCCGTTTCCTTGCGGCAGAGTTCGAAAACTTGACGTCGTTCAGCCCGGTCTTTGCTGACCGCTATCCGCTGAGGCTCGGGCACGACGCCTTTTTTTCGGGAAGGTTGACCCAAAACAGTATCGAACGCGCGGTCACTGGCCTGAAGGGCTTTGCCGACCACATTGAACGTCTCAGTATAAGAAGGTACAGGGCAGTTGCAACTTCTGCTGTCAGGGAGAGCGAGAACGGTGATACCCTTTTAGCGAGAGCTCGGGAGGAAACCGGCATCGAGATAGAAAGTATCTCGAGCCGGGAGGAAGCACGGCTCGTACTCCTCTCTGTAAAAAGTCGGGTCCGCCTCGGAGGAAAAAAGTGGATTCTCACCGACCTCGGCGGAGGAAGCGTCGAGGTCTCTCTCGTGACTGATACGGGTATTCTCTGGAGCGAATCGTACAGAATGGGCGCGGTGAGACTACTCGAAGAGCTCGCGGGGTCGGGCATGGAGCCGGGAAAGTTCCGAATGCTTCTTTCGGAGTATGTTGAGAAACTACATATACCCGCAGCTGTCTGGAAAAAGAAGCCTGCCGGATTCATTGCAACCGGTGGGAACATAGAAACAATCGCCTCACTTGTGGACCAGAGGGGAGAGGGGACTACGAGCAGGGTCTCCGTGGGAGAGCTCGGGAAACTCATTAAAAAGCTCACCGGCCTCTCATTCACCGAGCGTGTCCGAGAACTCCACCTCAAGGAAGACCGCGCGGATGTAATCCTGCCGGCCTCACTGGTGTACGAGAGGCTTGCCGTTCTGGCGGGTGCAAAACAGATCATCGTTCCGCATGCGGATCTCCGTGAAGGCCTTGTGCTCGACCTCGTCTCCCCCGGGTAGTACCCCTATCATAATTGGACCGACCCCGGAACAGCGAGAGGATGTGCGATAGGGGGCCGTAATCCCCGTTTCTCATGACCAACAGCAAACTATAAGTAACGGGGATTGAAACCCCCACCCACAGGGAAACAGGCTTTTCAGCACTCGCTGCAGCGGACTTTCGAAAAGAGTGAAGGCTTCAGCCAGAACAATCGGCCGGAACCAGGACGGTATTCATCCTGTACTGCGGGTCCTCACTCCTGTTTTAAACATTAATGTACTTCAGTGTATTTGGGAAATTCTGTATGAAAGAAACTTCTCTCCTGCTATGAAAAAATAATTTCCGCGCAGCTCCCTTTCGGGGGGCAGCCTCCCTCCTCGTACGAACTATTATTCAATTGACATTTTAACGGCTTAAAAGTATTGTATGTCAATCATCAATAATAATGATAATTCTATTTCACAAAACAAAAAGAAGGAGCACAGCATGAAAAAATTAATTATTTTTTCAACGGTTTTTCTCTCTATCCTCGCTCTGATGACCGTTGCGGTAGCGAGCGGTGAAAAGGAGGCGGTGGAGAGCAATGTAATCGGTATCTCAAAGATTGTGTCCCACCCTGCCCTCGACGCCGCCGAGCAGGGAATCCAGGATGAGCTTGCTGACCTCGGTTACGATTTCGAATACGACCTCCAGAATGCAAATGGAGAGGTAAGCACAGCCGCATCGATCGCAAACAAGTTCAAATCGGAGAATGTTCGGATCGCGGTCGGGATCGCCACGCCGACAGCTCAGGCGCTCGCAAACGCGCTCGAAGATATAGTTGTCGTCTACACACTCGTCACCGACCCCGTCGACGCAGGGCTCGTTGATTCCTATGACAGGGGGGGCGTGAACATCACCGGTGTTTCAGATATGACTCCTGTAAAGGATCAGATCGAATTTTTGAACAGGATCAAGAAACTCGACAGTCTCGGCCATGTATACTCATCAGGCGAGGCAAATGCGGTAAGGCTTGCGGAGATGGCGAGAGAGGCCTGCCGCGAGATGGGTATAGAGTTTATCGAAGCGACGGTTACCAATTCCGCTGAAGTCAAGCAGGCGACACAGGCGATAATCAACAGGGTTGACGGCATCTATGTGAGTACAGATAATACGGTTGTTTCTGCGCTCAGCGCCCTCACAGAGGTTGCAATGGAGCACGGGGTCCCTGTGATGTCCGCAGACCCGAGCTCGGCAGAGTCGTTTGACGTACTGGCAGCATGGGGATTCGACTACTACAAGATGGGCAGGGTCACGGGGCGTATGATAGCAGACATTATCGAGGGAGCAAAGCCTGAAGAGATCCCTACAAAGTTCATGACCGACCCGTCTGATATCGATCTTTTGATAAACCTCGATGTTGCCAAAAAGCTCGGTTTGACCTTTCCTCAGGATTACATAGACAGCGCAAGCAAGATCGTGGAAAACGGCGAGCTTAAAAAGAAATAGAAATAACAGGTTGTCCGCCCTCCTGAACCTATTCAGGGGGACGGGCATCTATTGTTTTTTATACCGAAGGTGTTTAGATGATTGAAGGTATATTGGTCGAGGGATTGATCTACGGCATCATGGTCCTGGGGGTTTTCATTACCTTCAGAATACTCGATTTTCCGGACCTCACCGTAGACGGTTCGTTTCCTCTCGGCGCTGCAATTATTGCCATTCTGATTACCCGGGGCTACAATGTGTGGCTCGCCATGTTTATTGCCCTTAGCGGAGGCATCCTGTCGGGCGTTGTTACCGCGGTAATCCACAACAAGCTGAAGATACCGAGCCTCCTTGCCGGTATACTCACGATGACAATGTTGTACTCGATCAATATAAGGGTTCTCGGGAACAGGGCCAATCTGCCCCTTCTGCGACAGGAGACAATACTCACAAGGGTAACGGCGCTCTGGTCCGGCTTCCTGCCGAGTGAATACGCGACATTGCTCTTCTTCATTATCGTTCTCGTAATCATCTGGACACTATTCATGCTCTTCTTCCATACCGATCTGGGATTGACCCTCGGCGCACTCGGTAATAATGAGCAGATGGTCATCACACAGGGGGTGAATCCCGAAACCCTCAAGATAATCGGGGTCGGCATAGCAAACGGCCTTGTAGCGGTATCCGGAGCGTTTACGGCCCAGTACCAGGGGTTTGCAGATATCGGGCTCGGCCAGGGGATCATTATCTCCGGACTCGCTTCGGTTATGATCGGCGAATTTCTCATAAAGTCGAACAGGATCGGACTGCTCGCTATCCGTGCAATCCTCGGTTCAATACTGTTCAAGGGCATCATGTACGCGGGGAGATACTACGGATACTACATCAACCTGACCCCGAACGACCTCAAACTTATTACCGGAATACTTATCATTCTTTCACTCGTTCTGACAAAGTTCAGAAACATCGGGATGAAGAAGCGGATGTTATCATGATACGGGTAAAAGACGTCTCAAAGGTCTTCAACGAAAATACTCCAAACGAAGCTGTGGCCCTGAGAAATATCAATCTCCACGTTCGGGAAAAGGATTTCATAACCATCATCGGGAGTAACGGGGCCGGAAAGACGACTCTCTTCAATATGATTACCGGCACATTTCTGCCGACAGTCGGGAACATATCCATCCGTAACCAGAATGTCACAAGACACCCCGAGTACCGGAGGGCAAAGTATATCGGCCGTATTTTCCAGAACCCCCTTATTGGAACGGCTTCCAATATGTCGCTAGAGCACAACATGATGATCTGCTACAAGAAGGGGTTCAAGGGTTTGAGGATAAGCCTCAACAGCAGGATGAGAAATTTCTTCGGAGAGCAGCTCACTCAGCTCGACATGGGGCTTGAAGACAGAATGAAGGAAAACGTGATGCTTTTTTCGGGCGGACAGCGCCAGGCCCTCACCCTCCTCATGATGGTGCTCTCCAGGCCTCAGCTTATCCTTCTTGATGAACACACAGCAGCGCTCGATCCGAAGAACGCTCAGATCGTTCTCGACCTTACTACAAGGTTCATCGGTGAGTACGGCCTCACGACCATGATGATAACTCATAACATGGGCCAGGCTATCGAGTACGGCAACCGCCTCCTCATGATGGACAAGGGAGAGATCATCCTCGATATCGGGGGTGAGGAGAAAAAAAAGCTCACGGTCGAAAAACTGGTCGATATGTTTCATGAGATACGCCACAAGACATTCGAGACCGACGAAGTGCTTCTATCAGGTGAAGAGTAAAGTTCCTTCACAGCATTCCTGGACAGCAGGCACGTTCCCCCCGCAAACTGACTTCAGCGGCATCCGTTATCGTAATCCTTGCATTGCAGTAAAAGTCGTAAACCATATTCTATCTACCGGAAAGAGTTGTATTGTTTTCCCCCTGCTCACACTGTTACGATACAAACCGATAAAGGGAAGGTAATGAGGCTAACGATTAATCCGCCGCGTACAGGCTCTTAAAGATCGGAGAGAGATTGAGGGTTAAAACCCTTGCAGTAAAAAAGCTGCCATCCGCCCTGAAAAAGATCCGGAACAACGGCGGCATCTTGATGACGGCGTCATCTTACAAATCCATGTCCTTCATTTTCACGCCTGAAAACGGGCAGGAGGACGCTTCGGACCGGACGGTTATGGCCCGATATCCGAATCCTTTCTCGCCGTAATGTTGAGAAGTCAATTCTTACGGCGCGGGCACAAAGGAGCCTTTTGGACAGACAGGCCCGCGGCACCTCCTACATCTCTTCGATCGCGCTGATCCCGAGCAGCTCCAGCCCCTGCCGAAGAACCTTCCTGCAGCAGAGCACAATCAGTCCGCGTGACCGCGACACGAGCTCATCTTCGGTGATGACACGGCAGGAGTTGTAAAAGGTGTTAAAAGCCTTGGCCACATCGAGCAGATAGCGCGAAATAACGGACGGTTCGAACTCCTTCCCCGCACGGCGGACGGTCTTTTCGAAGTCGTTCAGAAGGCCCACGATCTCGTATCCTTCATCACCGAACTGACATTCGCCGAACTTTAGTTCGCTGAAGGGTTCAAGGGCTCCGTATTTCTGTTCCAGCTTCTTAAGAAGGCTGCCTATCCTCGCATGGGTGTACTGAAGGTACACCCCCGTCTCCCCGTTGAAGTTGAGGATCTCGTCCCAGTCGAACGTGATGTCCTTTATTCGCGAGTTCTTGAGGTCATTGAAGATGATCGAGCCCACTCCGATAGCCTCAGCAATTTCCTCCCTGTTCGTGAGACCGGGGTTCTTCTCTTCGATGATATCCCTCGCAAGGGACACCGCCTTATCCATCACCTCTTCGAGGAAGATGATGTTGCCCTTTCTCGTGCTCATTGCACCGTGGGAGAACCTGATCTGGCCGAACGGGATGTGGTGGCACCGAGAGACCCAGTCGTTTCCCATACGCTCGAGGACACCGAAAAGCTGCCTGAAATGGAGCGCCTGGGGGCTTCCCACGACATAGAGAATCATGTCAAAATTGTAGCTCTTTTTTCTATAGAGTACTGCCGCGATATCCCGGGTCAGATAGAGGGTAGAGCCGTCCTTCTTTGTTATCAGGGCCGGCGGCATGTCCTCGAGAGGTACGATAAGGGCTCCCTCGCTCCTTTGGGTGATACCGCTTTTTTTCACCTCCTCTACAGTTTCGTCGAGGAGGTTACTGTAAAAGCTCTCTCCTGTGTAGTGCTCGAATGAAACACCGAGCCTTCCGTATATACGCTTGAAATCCTCTATGCTGAGATCTCTGAACCGCTGCCAGAGCTCGAGGGCCTCGGGGTCCTGCTTTTCCAGACGGCTGAACCACTGTCTCGCATCATCCTCGAGGGAGGGGTCCTTTTCCGCTTCCCTGTGCAGTCTGACATAGAGATCGTACAGGTACCGGATCGGATCGTGCACGAGTTTTTTTTCATCTCCCCAGAGCTTGTATGCCGTGATCAGTTTCCCGAACTGGGTTCCCCAGTCTCCGATGTGGTTTATTCCGATCGTCCTGTATCCAAGATAAGCGAATATCCGCTTCAGGGAGTTTCCTATCACGGTGGAGCGAAGATGTCCTATCCCGAACGGCTTCGCTATATTCGGAGAGGAGTAATCGATGATAACTGTCTTTCCATCTCCCCCGGCTAGGGGACGGTCGAAGCCGGTCCCTGTGAGGTCGGCAATCACCTCCTCTATGAAGCGGGACCGATCCAGGAAGATATTGAGGTACGGACCGCGCGGCTCTGCTTTCTCTATGAGACCGCCGGGCTTGACGCGAGCCGCGAAATCCGAGGCGATCATCTTGGGGTCCTTTCTCAGTTTCTTGGCAAACCCGAAACAAGGCACTGCAAAGTCACCGAAGTCGCTGTTCGGGGGCTTCTCGATCAGAGAACGGGTCTGTTCCGGATCGAGCTCCAAGACCCCTGAGAGCAGCTCTGCGATCATCTTTTTGGTATCTACCATCTACCCTTCCAGAAATATTGTTTAAACCCATTACAACTTATTATTGGGGAGACATGAAAGTCAAGTTTCTGTTATGGCACTGCCCGGGTTCACCCCGCCTGCGGATGATAATGGTGAAGGATATTTTGGTTCGGGGGAGGTTTTAACCCGCATCTCTCAGATAGAAAAGGGCTTTAAAGGTCCAGGTCAGAGTTCTTGACTACCTTTGCCTCGCCCTTGAGGGAGTCGATCAGATCATTGAGAAGCTCGTTATACTGCTTCTGCAGAAGCTGCATACGGATCTGCTGGCGTGCTATATCTATATCGACACCTGCGAACAGCTTCTTGTTCTGATTGTAGATCGTCTCGATCTGCTCGTCCGGGATCTCGGAGAGCTGCGGCTCTATCTTTTCGTTGAGATACACCTGTATGATTGCCCGTCTCGTGACAGCCTTGATGAGGTCCTGTACGTCGCTCCTCCTATCGTACTTCTCCTTGAGGGCCCGCTTGTAAATGAGATACTCGTTGATGAGATTGACGAGAAACTTTTTTTTATTGTTCGAGTCCGCCACATACTTCTTCTTCTGCCCATCGTCAATGGGAAGAGAGAGAACGTGAACATTGAACTCTCGTTCAAAATCAGCGAACGAGATGACGGTGTCGTCGACCTTGGCCACCCACTGGCCCTTGTCCTGCTGGGGTTTCGTTACAGCCTGGGCGAGCATGAACTCCCCCTCCTCTCTGCCGTAACCCATGCGGACCTCGTCTGCTGCAACACTCTGCGCCCTGAACACCGCCCTATAACCGAAAACTCCTGTTACAACAAACAAAACAGCAAGCGCAACAATCGCAATACGTCTCATGCCGCTTCCCTTCACGGTATAATTTAATTCTTGGTGAATGATTAGTACATTCAACAAGAAAAAACATTGATGAATAAGTTGGTTTCATGTAACTATTTCACTCTCAACTAATTATTGACCTGGTGTATAAAGCAATGTTGGTAAATTGGTAATTATTCACCAGCGACTAATTAGTTTCAGGCAGAACACTACTATAGAAAAAGAGGCCCTTGTTGATGTTGACAACGTGACGTCCCACCACCCCATTTCCTAAAAACCGATTAAAATAATCTAACGTTTAACAGACCCGAGGACAACTTAAATTTAGACCGCGTCAGGAGCGCACCGTACGACGGAAGCCATGAGAGAAAGCTTCTGACTTCGCCTCTCTCGGTCCTGGATTGTGCAAACCCGTCCGATCTTCTTCACACGAACCGCATTCTTTCGGGTGCCCCGGCAAGAACCATACTCGTCTGCCGATCGAAACCTGCCGTTTATTCCGATACAGGCGCAATATTCAGATCGCCTGTATTTCCGTCTCGAAATTACTCATGGCCTCGCACCTTCCGTCCCTCACGCAGTATGTGGTCTCATACCCGACGGTTCCATCCTCAAAGACAAACTTCGGCTCGAATGCGACGACCATACCCTCCTTCACGGCGCCCCTGTATCCTTCAAATATCACAGGGAGCTCATCGAGCTCAAGCCCGATCCCGTGTCCGATAAAATTCACTTTACCCATGAATGCTCCGCCGAGGCCCTCATCATCCACAGTTCCCCGGACGGCCCTATAGATATCGCTCACCTGTTTTCCGGCGCTCACCTCCCTGCAGAACAGCTCATGACACCTCTTCGAAAGGTGGTGCGCCCTCAAAAACCTCCCTTCCACCTCTCCAGCCGCAAAGACCCGGGTACAATCGATATGGTATCCCTCATATGAGAACACCGCGTCGATCAGTATCGGCTCACCCTCCTGCATCCTTCTCTTACCGGCTCCTGCCGGGTACGCGACGGTAAGCCCCTCCCCTCCGGAGGAGGGGGAGTCGATCGAGGAGTGTTTTGCCGCACTCGGGCCGCTCAATATATAGCACGGAAGAACCTCCATGTTGAATCTCCTCGCCCTCACGAAGGGGCACGATCCCTCCTCCAAAAGATACCCGGTAAACAGCTCGTACAGATCGAGCTCCGTCAACCCGGGACGAATGCAGTCTCTCACCTTCTCGAATACACGGTCGAGCCGGCTTCCTGCCTCGCGCATGTTCTCTATCTCGAATTCCGATTTTACCGCCCTCATCATTCGTATCGCCTGAGATATATCAACAACTTCTGATCCCGGAAAGAGTGATTCTACGGCACGGTGCACTGAAGCCGGCAGAACGTCCTGTTCGAGACCTATTACACCCGAAGGAAGGTTGTTGTCCTTCACATAATCCCCTATCTCTTCGAGCCTCCTGTAGCCGACTATAGAAGAAAGGGGCGATTCAGCCCTTGCCCTCGAGAGCGTCCTTTTGACGAACAGGACCGGCGATCTGCCTGTCATGGCGCCTTTCCTGGACACGAGGAGCATTCCATCCTGGAGTGTCCCTGTAAAGTAGAAACGGTCTACATTCTGTATTACGAGCGCAAAGTCGACCTCATTGTTCTCGAGCAATTCGGCAAGCTGTTCAAGCCTTCCTGTTATCTCACCCTTGGGAACCTGTTTCATAGTTAAAAAGATCCTTTAAAAAGTCGAGTTTCTCCCTGTTGTTGCTGAAAACCTTGTATATATGAAGGGTATTGTGATCGCGGGGCGATATGCTGAATATCCTTCTGTTTTCGCTGATCTTCTGTAAAAGCGATATGATATCGATCCTGCTCTGTTCAAAGACGATCTCGAGCTCGTTCTCCTTCTCGCGCACGCTCCTTATCCCGACCTCCTTGCACAAAACTCCCATGGTCACGACATCGAAGAGCGTAGCGAGCTCCTCGGGAAGCGGCCCGAACCGGTCTTTGACTTCCTCCCTGAGAAGTCCGAGGTCCTCCTCATTCTTTACGCCTGCGAGCCGCTTGTAGATCTCCACCCTCAGATTCTCGCTCGTTAGATAGCGCTTGGGAATATAACCCCTGTAACGGAGGTCGAGAACCGGCTCGATCTCTTCCCTGTACGCCTCGCCGTACTGAAGCTCGTTGATCGCCTGGTCGAGAAGCTTTACATACATCTCATAGCCGACAGCGAGCACCTCCCCGTGCTGCTCCCTGCCCAGTATGTTTCCCGCTCCCCGGATCTCGAGGTCCTTCATCGCGATTTGAAACCCCGCCCCGAGCTCAGTGTGGTCGTTGATGACAGTGAGCCTCTTCTGGGCCTGCTCCGTGACCTGCTTTCCCTCCGGATAGAACAGATACGCGTACGCCTTCCTCTTTCCCCTTCCCACCCGGCCGCGGAGCTGGTAGAGCTGTGAGAGGCCGAAACGGTCGGCACGCTCTATTATTATGGTGTTGACATTGGGTATATCGAGGCCGGACTCGATGATCGTGGTCGTCATGAGCACCTGGAACTCCTGGTCATAGAAGGCCTTCATGACCGTTTCGAGCTCGTGTTCATCCATCTGCCCGTGCGCCACCTCAAACGTGACGTCAGGCATAATGAGGCGAAGGCGCTCCGCCTTCTCCTCTATCGTCCTCACACGGTTGTGAACAAAGTACACCTGCCCTTCTCTTTCAATCTCCCGGCGAATGGCGCTCGTTATGACGTCACCGTTGTACTCCATGACGCAGGTCTCTATGGGCACACGGTCACGCGGCGGGGTCTCTATGACACTCATGTCACGTATACGGTTCATGGCCATATACAGTGTTCTGGGAATCGGCGTGGCGGTCATGGTAAGGACATCGACGAGCCTTCGCAGATGCTTGAGCCTCTCCTTGTGTTCAACGCCGAACCGCTGCTCCTCATCTATTATGACGAGCCCGAGGTCCTTGAACCGCACATCCTCCTGTATCAGACGGTGCGTGCCTATAACAACGTCTATCTTGCCGTTAGTGAGCTGCTCGACTATCTTACGCTGCTCAGCCTTCGTCTTGAATCTCGAAAGCATCTCCACGCTTACGGGATAGAGTGAGAAACGGTCGCTGAATGTGTTGAGGTGCTGTTCCGCGAGAATTGTGGTGGGGACGAGGACTGCCACCTGTTTACCGTCCATGACAGCCTTGAATGCGGACCGGATGGCGACCTCTGTCTTCCCGTAACCGACGTCACCGCACACGAGCCGGTCCATCGGCCTTTTCGCCTCCATGTCACTCTTTATCTCTTCGATGGTCCTCAGCTGATCCGGGGTCTCTTCATATCTGAAGCCGGACTCGAATTCGTACTGCCATTCCACGTCCCTGCTGAACGCGTGCCCCTCGAGACTCTCCCTTGCCGAATAGAGCTCGAGCAGCTGACGGGCCAGGTCCTTCACCGACCGCTTGACATGCTCCTTTACCCTCTTCCAGAGCTGTGAGCCCAGCCGGTCAACCCTCGGTATCCTTCCCTCCTGCCCGATGTATCTCTGCAGTATGTTAATCTGGTCTACAGGGATGAATATCTCATCACCGTCCCGATACTCGATCTTGATAAAATCCTTCTCCATTCCGCGGGAATTGAGCCTCTCTATCCCCCGGTAGATCCCGATCCCGTGCTCGACATGGACTATGTAGTCACCTTCTCTGACTTCGAATATTCCTTCTATGGGAGCAGACTTTGCTTCGAGGAATTTTCTTCTGTACCGCCGTTTCCGGTTGAAGATCTCGCGGTCGAGCACAACAAAGAGTTTCATGTCCCGGGACATAAAACCCTCATTTAGGTCGAGGGTCATTACCGAGAGGTTCTCATGACTATCGAGAAGGTCCCGGAGGAGTTCCCTGAGCCGGTTGGTCTGTCCCTCGTAACTCGTCCCTACAACCACCGTGTACCCTTCGTCGAGAAGCTCTCCCAGCTCGTTTTTAAACTCCCTTATCTGGCCCCTGTATCCACGTTTTTCAGCGATATGAAAGTCTACAGTGTCCCCTCCGAGCTCACCTAAAGCCGATATATTCCCGTAACACCCGACCCTCTCCAGAAGACCGTCGAAGTCCGCCATCATCCTATCCGGCGGGGGCAGGATTTCATCTTCGCCCCTCTCTTCGTAGATCCTCTTCGTCTCATTCAGAAAAAAGTCGGCCTGACTCCTGCATCCTTCTACCGACAGAAACAAATAGACAGGATCGTTTCCCGCGTAATCGAGAAACGTGGACGGATGCTCGAATAGAATAGAAGTATAGTTCTCAATCCCGCTGAACAGACCGGATTCCGAGACCTTTTCCACGAGCGCTTCTGCTATCCGGCTGTGACGCGGCGCAAGCCCGCCCATTACATCGTGCTCTAGCACGACCTCACGGGCGGGGAGAATTCTGATCTCTTCCAGTTCTGACAGCGAGCGCTGTGTGAGCTTTGAGAACTCCCTTATCGATTCCACCTCGTCATCGAAGAACTCCACCCTGTAAGGGTGCTCTGCTCCGTGGACGTAACAGTCCAGGATATCTCCCCGGATCGAAAAGCTCCCCTCATAGACAGTCCTGTCCTCCCGCTCGTACCCCAGACGGCTGAAGTTCTCATCCATACGCACCAGCGGCAGAGAGGATCCTTTCTTCACAGTAACGACAGCCGACTCGTACGAAGTCTTTGGCATGAACAGATCGACCCAAGACCTCGTAGGGACGACGAAGACCCCCCGCTTCTTTTGCAAAAGTGCATCGAGTGCGGTTATTCTCTTAACAGTGAGCTCGCGAAAAGGGGCTGAATCATCGTAAGGAAGCGTTTCCTTTGAGGGTATCAGGAACAGTTCAGAATCACCGAGGAAGAGTGAAAGGTCGCCTAAGAGCTGCTCGGCCTCACGGTTGTTTCTTGTAACGATGATTATCGCTCTACCGAGCGTTCGAAAGAGAGAGAGGATGAACAGCGCCCTGCTCGATCCGCTTAATCCGGTAAACTGAACCCCACCATTATTTAATAGAGCCCCGTAGTCGTACCCATAGCTTTTATCGAATAGATCAACGAGCTCTTCCAGTTTTCCTTCCATAACGCACGGTCACAGTACCCTGTATTGAACAATCATCAATATAACCCATTGTGAGGTTACAAAGCCATATAAATCGGTTTTTATAGAGAGCGATAGAAGAGGTGATGGATTCGTCAGGCCGCGTCGGCCCATGTGAAGTTTTGTACCCTGCAGGTTATGACAGTTTCACATTGTCACAGGTATCGAAAATCTCTTTCGCCTTTTTAATAAACGGGGGATCGAGCTCAATTATGATCAGCCCTCTCTCCTTGATCTGTCGAATGATGTTTTCAGCCTGGGATTCTATCTTCACCAGCACGTTACCCTGTGTGTAAGAATCGATGAGTGCATATTTACGGTCCTTTTTGAGCTCTCTCGTTATCAGCACGAGATCTTCGAGAGTCTTCAGATTCCTCTCTGCTGTATCGTAGAGGATCTGCTCGACCCCGAACCGCTCGGCGTTCACACTCATATCCCTGAACTTCTGTGCGGTAATCTTGTAGTTGTAGTTCAGCCTGCTTTTAATATGTTCAATCATGCTGACGTTCTCCCGATATTGAATGTGATAGTGCGTGAAGCGGTTTAGACATTAATGTACACTATTACCGTGAGATTTCAAGTATATTCTTCCTGTTTGGATAGCTAAATTGATAAAGACACGGGGAAAAAAGAAAAACTACCTTATAATTTTCGTTATTCTCATACTTGCCGCACTCATCGGATTCATACTATTCCGGCAGCCTCCTCGGAAGGTTCCTCCTCCGCCCGTAGCAGAGAAGGCGAAGCCCGAGGTAAAAAAAGAGGAGTACAGGATCGCTGTGATTATCGATGATGTCGGGTATGTCTCGGAAAACCTGGAGGGGTATCTGAATTTCGGGGACAGACTTACGTTCAGTGTGCTCCCTTTTCTCAGCAAGTCCAGAACATACGCTGAACTTCTTCATAAAAAAGGCTTTGAAATAATGATCCATATACCCATGGAGCCGATTTCCTATCCAGAAACCGATCCCGGGCCCTACGCAATCCTCACAGAAGACACGAAACCCGACATATCATACAAGCTGCAGCTCATGATAGATGACAACCCTTTTGCAAAGGGCGCAAACAACCATATGGGATCAAGAACGACGCAGGATTCAGATGTAATGCGCTATACCCTCAACATCCTGAAAAATGAAGGTTTCTTCTGGATAGACAGCTATACAACAGGCGAGTCGTTCGGATACAGGCTTTCAAAAGAGCTTTCTGTCCCTGCGGTGAAGCGCGATGTCTTCCTCGACAACGAGGACAGCTTCTCCTACATAAACGCCCAGTTCGAACAGCTCAAGATGATCGCAAAACAGCAGGGTAGCGCTGTCGGCATAGGGCACTTCTCCAAGAAGAACACGCTCGAGGTGCTCCGCTACCAGCTTCCCGGACTGAAGAAGGAGAATTACAGGCTGATCTACGCATCCGAAGCGATCCGAAATTGAGACTTGCTTACCAGGGGAGCTGCCGGTGCCTTTTGGGGGCTTGGACTTCTTCATAAACTCCTTTCTCCTCATCTCCAGTCACAGAGTTTCGGAGATTTTCTTTCCTGGTTTCTAATGCCCTATCCTCTCGACAGGCTGTTTGTATATTACGCATATCCTCTCACCCCCGGGTATGATACGCTCCTCGCCTGATATGCTATGGATTTGTAAAAATCTGGCACCTTTGTGTACACCATTTTCACTTGACGAATACCACCATAGTCAATATTGTTTGCAAAATCGTTCGAGGGAGGGGGTTTGAACATTCTCGGGATCGAAACTTCGTGCGACGAAACTTCGGCCTCTGTTGTTCGGGATGGGACAGAGATCCTCAGCAATATCGTTGCAACCCAGTTCGAATTTCACGAAGAATACGCCGGGGTCGTTCCCGAAATCGCTTCGCGCAGGCACTGCGAGGTAATCAACTACGTTATAGAGAAAGCACTGAAAGAAGCGAAGGCAGGCTTCGAGGATATCGATGCAGTTGCGGTTTCGTCATACCCCGGACTCATCGGCTCGCTCCTCGTCGGCCTCATCACCGCAAAGACGATCAGCTACACCCGGGGGATTCCTCTCATCGGTATTAATCACATCGAGGCACACCTCTACTCCGTGCACTATAACAACGAACCGGAGTATCCGATTCTCGCCCTTATCATCTCAGGTGGGCACACTCTCCTTCTTTTGTCGCAGAAGATCGGCGAATATGAGATCCTCGGGAGCACCCTGGACGACGCCGCGGGAGAGGCTTTCGACAAGGTATCGAAACATCTCGGACTCGGATACCCCGGCGGACCCGAAATAGAGAAAGCAGCGGTGAAAGGGAATGAAGACGCGTACGCCTTCCCGGTCGTCACCCTGAAGGGTAATCGAGACCAGGACCGGTACAACTTCAGCTACAGCGGACTGAAAAACGCCGTCATCAATCAGAGAGACAGGTTTCTGAACCCGGGCATAAAGCCCTCGGTTGAGAACATAGCGGCATCCTTTCAGAAGGCTGCTACCGACGTGCTGCTCATCAAGGCGCACTATG
>DATKZJ010000199.1:0-16241 GCA_035527995.1 Spirochaetota bacterium
TCTTATATTCATCCAGCAGATCGATGAGCTCTTTGTCCGGCTTTGGAATATTGACTACCATTGCCCTTCCTCCTTGTTTGTTGATCTTTCTTTATTTCTTCTATAATCAAATCGGCCAGCCTGTGAATCACAGGCTTCAGCATCGGCGTTATCTCCAGGGAAAGTCGCACGCTGTATGGCTCTACCCCGAAGAGGACTATATCATCCGGGATTCTCTGTACCATGCCGTAAATCTTGAGAGAGTGGAGAACTCCGATGTCGTGAACGGATAAGAATCCGACATCATCTTCGATATCCCGGAGCTCGAAACGGTATACTGCCCCGGGGGTCTTCCCTCCCTTTACGGTATCGACTATTATAAGCTTGCCGTATTGCAAGAGTTCCGGCACGATAGTAAAGAATCCTGTTCCTGCATCGATGATGTCGACCTCCCCTGACAAGCCCCGCCGTTCGAGCTCTTCGAGGACTTTCGCCCCTGCGCCCTCATCCGCCATAAGGATGTTTCCAACGCCGACTACCGCTATCCGCTTTCCCATTCTATGAAACCCTGATGCTCCCCAGACGTTCACCCTTGATACTGATGGTGTGCACAGAGCATGCGAGACACGGATCGTAGGAGCGGGCGATTCGTACGAGCTCGTACGGGTTTTTTTCGTCCTTCACCTCTGTACCCATGAGTGACTGCTCCATGGGACCGGGCTGCCCCTTCTCGTCCTGAGGGGAGGCGTTCCACGTCGTCGGAACAACAAGCTGATACCTCTCGATACGCTTATCCTTGATCTTTATCCAGTGGCCTAGCGCCCCTCTCGGTCCATCGACAATTCCCATTCCTGAACCTTCCTCGGGAATCTCGTACTCTTTATACACTGGATCGCCCGGAACGAGTTCCAGGACCCAGTTTGCCATATTATCAGCAACGACCTTTGCCTCGAGTGCACGGGCAAGATGTCTCCCTGTCACGGAGTTCAGGTCCGTAAACTCGATTCCGAGGTCCTTTACTGCATTATCGAGCATCTCCTTGACCTCTTTGTTACCGGCAAAATAGGAGACGACCCACCGGGCAAGAGGTCCGACCTCATAGACCTTCCCCTCATACCGAGGAGACCTGACCCAGCTGTATCCCTCTTTCTTTCTCGCATTCGGGACAGTATCCTCCTCTGATGGATGGACCCCGTCGGCTCCGTCATACCATGAATGTGCCACACTCTCAGTAATCTGGTCTGTATCGAGCTGTTTGAAGCTCTTCAAGCCCTCTACAGCTCCCTGCTGAAACAATCTCTGCCGCTTCGAGTAGTCGCCGACTGTACCGTCGAGATCGAATACACCGTAGCTCAGGAAGTTGCCGGGACCGCTTCCGATCTTCAGGTAGTCCGGGTAGGTCTTTGCAACCGCGACCACGTCCGGCAGGTAGGTTCCTTCGATGAACTCCTTGATACGGTTGAGCCTCCAGAAAAAACCGGTTATCTTGTCAACCGTAGGGTGCTCGGTGATTCCGCCTGGAACAACAGATGCATTATGCGGCATCTTTCCGCCGAACAGTGTGAGCATCTCCTGAGCGAGACGCCGTATTTCAAACGCCTCTATGTAATGTTTAACGAGCGTCTGGCTCGTATCCTTGTCAAACCTGTAGTCCCCCTCGTACCTCGGGACGAACGGTGCGAGCTCTCCCCTGCTGATAAAATCCTTCACAGAGCGAAGGTCAGAGTCCTTTCCCGAATAATCCTTGCATAAAGCAACGTCGACGAAATCGAGCGCCGCAAGATGATAGAAATGGAGTATGTGCGATTGAAGGTAGTTCGAACCCAGAACGAGGTTTCTAAGAATTCTTCCATTATCCGGAATCTTATCGGCGATCCCGAAGGCGCTGTCAAGATTGAGTGTCGAGGCTGTCGCGTGAACCGCCGGACAGACCCCGCACACCCTCTGGGTGATACGCTGAGCGTCTCTCGGGTCACGTCCCTTCAGTATGATCTCCAACCCCCTGAAGAGTGTTCCCGAACAGTGTGCGTCCCGGACCGCCCCGTTCTCTACAGTCGCCTCTATCTTCATGTGACCCTCTATTCTGGTCACAGGATCGATTATGATCTTGGTAGCCATGGGCATCCTCCCTTTCTTGCCTATCGTGTTTTGATCTTGAACCGCTCAAGCGCCTCTTCATCCAGCTTACTGAAAAGCGGCTCATACTTATCGATGAAGTCAGGCTCCACACACCCTATGCATTGCGCGCCGGCACCTATGCACCAGTTCACTCCGTTATTCCAGTGCCGAATCGGACAGTCCGCATACGTGTACGGGCCCTTGCATCCTAGCTCGTAGAGGCATCCCGGTTCCGACGGCTGGCGTGCAAACCGGCCCGCGTCAAAATAAGCACGGCGCGGACAATTGTCGTGAATGAGCGGCCCGTAGAAAGCAAGAGGTCTTTTTTTCTCATCGAGCTCATCAGCCTTAGGCAGTCCCTTGAGCAAAACAGAAGCGATAGTTCCGACCATCCAGTCCGGATGGGGAGGGCAGCCCGGCAGATTGATGAGAGGCTTATCTATGGCTTCTTCCTTGAAGAAATCGCTGACCGATTTCGCGCCGGTGGGATTCGGAGAGCCTTTTGGAATGCCACCAAACGCCGCACACGTTCCCACGGCGATTACGCAGAGCGCGTCTTTTGCCAGCTCCTTTGTCAGGTCTTTCATGGTCACAAGGGCCCCATCGATCTCTCCGAGCGTACAGTACAACCCGTCCTCCGCGGTTGGGATAGACCCGTCAACTACAAGAATGTATCCCCCCGGTTTCTTAGCGGCAGTATCCCGCATTACGCTGAGCACCGGTTCTCCTTGTCCTGCCATGACCGTAGCATGAAACCTGAGCGATACGTGCTTGCCAGGAAGAACAGGATCTACGAGTACGTTTTGAATGCTTGGATTAATCGTATTGAGGAGAGATACAGAACATCCTGAACATGCAGCGCCTGCGACCCAGATTGCCGGAAATTCTACAACTTGTGCACACACAGCACCCTCCTTACATTGATTTTAACCTATGTCTCTTATGTCTTTTTCTAAACGGTCGGGTTAACCTCGAGTTGAAGGTTCTATGGGAAGGGCTCTTTCCACACAAACCTTACCCTAAAGGACTCTTTCCGCCTTTACGCTAATTTATAACACCGATACTCTTCCTGCAAATGAAAAGAGCAAAAATACTATACGATACCATCAATACCCTGTCAAGCAAAAAAATAACAAACTATCCCAATATAGAAGTCGACGCCATGCATGACCGCTGCCCTGAAATATTCCAGGACCTGTACCCTCTCAAAGAGCAGCGCCAGCACGAGGGATATAACACATAGCGACCATGTGAATATCAGTATGAGGGAGGGAAAATACCCGTAGCGTTTCAGGTCGGGCTGATCGAGCCGAAGGTAGTGGACGGTCGCGATGAAATGAAAAGAGAGTGTCAGTCCCATGATAGAGTAGAAAATCGAGGAGATCACTGCGCTTCTGTAGAAGAGAGTTATCGTTCTGTACAGAACGAACGAAACGAGCGTATAGAGAGGGAGTGAATAGGGGGCGAGTGCTATGACGAGGTTTACCTTCTCAGTTCGGACATAGCCCTCGTTCTTTCTTATCACTACCTGCTTTACCTTGACACCGCTCAGAAGTGCAAAAATGATGTGAGAGAGCTCATGTTCAAGGATGTAGGACTTTACAGGAGGTCCGAAGAACAGAAAGAGGATGAGGAAAAAAAGAAATCCTCCGCCTGTAAAGAGCATCTGATGTGTGATGCGGTTGTATCGGGTGAATAGATCGGGAAGGTGCAGCAGAAGCGTAACCGTGAAAGGCAATATCAGAAGAGCCGCAACATAGAGACAGCTCTTCAGAACAACGGCCTTACCCTTATTTCTTCGTGCTCTCCGCTTCAATTTTCTCCAACATCTGACCGGCTAAAGTTTTTGCCGCGGGTTCCTGAAACTCGTTCAGCACCTTCCTGAAGTTGACCTCAGCGCTTTCGTAATCCTTCAGCAGCCAGTAACAGTATCCTATCTCGTAGTACGCCCATGCAAGCGCTTTCGGGATGTTCGGATAGTTTTCGATGATCGTGCTGTACACACCGATCGCATTCTCATACCGCTCGTTATCGTACTCTTCCAGCGCGAGCTTTTCGTACTCTGTTATCGAGAGAGGCTTCCCTTCCGTGTAGAGCACAGGTTTCGGGGTCGCACAGGACGCGAGGACGACGGAAAAGAGTACAAGAAATAATATGGTTGAAAACCCGCGAATTCTCATACCACCTGCCTGTATATTGGATATTTTCAGAACGAGTATATCTCATCCTTGACGGGAAGGCTTTTTCTCAGTTCCTTTATAAAGGCTTTCTCTTCCCCCATGGGGTCGTAATGCGAGCATATAGTCTTCGTACGCCTGATAATTGTAAAGTATTTGTAGATCTTTTCCTCGCCGGAGCGCTTCTTCCACACACCCTTGCTGCACCTCACTCTCAAGACATAGGAACCCATCTGCCCGACAGCCTGCTTGAAAACGACACAGTTGGCGCAGTTTGCACAGTATACTTTATCATTATCATTATCATAGGTACTCAAGAATTTACCACTCTGCATCTTGGCCTCAAACTGTAGATAAAATACACCACTCCATCTAAAAGTCAACCACAATTTGCCCTTGACCTCCTTCCGTTTGTTTCGTAATATAAGTCTATAGGGGGTGTAGCTCAGTTGGGAGAGCACTTGAATGGCATTCAAGGGGTCAGGGGTTCGAATCCCCTCACCTCCAAAAAGAATAAAAGAACAGTACGGTTCTCGCCGGCAAGAAGGGAGGCGGCTGCCGCTCGTTCGGAGCTTCTCTAAAATAAGCTTATATATTCATCACTGACGGCGGTTCATCAAGGTGGACGGAGTGTGGTGTGGATAGTAATGAAGGGCTCGACCCCGAAATTGCCGAACTTCTCGGCATCCAACCTGAACAGCAGAATGAAACTCCCGCTGCTATCTCCTCTAACGTAGTTAGGCCCATACAGAAGAGAGAGATCCTGCCGATAAACCTGCAAAACCTGCTCGACGACAAGGAGTACTACTCTACTCTACTCTCAGAGTGCGGGGATCTCGGCAAGAGGGTCCACGAGCTTTTTGGCAACTTCTGCAAGACGGAGCTGAAAGACGAAAAGTCGATGTACAGGGAGAAGCTTATACCGGCATACTGGAACATGCTGGAGTCTCTCATTGAAGGCTTCTTTGAAAACCTTACATCACAGAAACAGGCCCTCTACAGATACGGGCTCCTCAGTCCCACATTCATCGACGATCGGCAGAAGGCGATCCTGCTGAAGACAAACGAGAGGGAGAAGACACAAGCCGACTTTTACTTCATCGACGAGTGGCTCCTCATGGTCGGCAACGGCAAGATCAAGCAGAGTGCCGTGGACGAAACGGTCAAGTCTAAGAAAAAGCCACCTTCGGTCCTGAGGGATCGGCTAGAGAGAAAGAAAGGCTCCCTCGATGCAGAGATTGGTAACCTGAAGCAGAAGATCGAGCAGCACCTGATGATAGAGAAGAGCCTCAGAAGCAGCGTGTCCATAATCCTGGATCATGACACCCTGCCCAAATACGGTAACACCATTACTCCCTACACCACAGAGCAGAAGAAGACCATTACACAGATACAGGACATTCTGAAGGATCTTTTAAAATCTGACAGGCAGATCTCGTCTTCATACGATTCCTTTAACTCTCTCGACGATGAGATACGGTCGCTTTCCAATCAGTCAGGAGAGATCATCGAAGAGATCGATTCAAAAACCGTGCATGACGAGTTTATGGCTATTCGTCAGATGATAAAGATGACAGTGGGAAGACAGGGCAACCACTTCCCATTCCTCCTTAAAACCTACATGCCGAAATTCGAAAAGGACGTATGCACTAAGGAGAATCTGGAAAGTGTGCTTCACGAAAGCGAGACGATAGACCCTGGCATCTTCATGAGGAGCTACAAACAGAAAGAGCACCGTATCGTTCCACACTTCATCATCGTGCCCACATACGGCGATCAGGGCATATGTTGGGAACCGTTTGACCGCATGAACAAAGCGACAGGCAGGGGGCGGATAGCGATTCCCATGTTCCCGAGAAACCTGAAGTCTGCGGTGCTGCATGCGCTTGGCGACATGAGGTGGCAGATCGCGAAAGAGAAGGCTCTCCACTACTGGATGGAGGAGGGCCTGACAGGCTACTACTACGACTATACGCAGACTAACAAGCTGAAAGGTGATCTGAAAGAATATTTTATCCAGGATTATATACTCTGGGTCACCTATGAGGCGCAGGGAATTCAGAAGCTCACCCGTGAGGTGAGATCGATATTCTGGAGGTACATCCCCTACCCCCAGAGTCTCAAGGAAGACCTGAAGAACAGGGGATTCTACTACGCTGATCTCTACAAGAAGGACAAGAACCGGGAGCTCTCTCGCGGGTACTGAGCAGAATAATCCTTCCAATATAAAACGATGGCAAAAAGTTCATGGTCCTGCTGTCTTTTATTGTGTACCCGGAAGGGTCAAGAGGTCCTCTGACTGCCGTTGTTCAGGAGACAAGAAACTCCCTCAGGTGACTGAAGTGCTCACGGATCTTCCTCAGGGCCCTCATCTCAATCTGGCGTACCGTTTCCGGAGATATCTCGAGCTTCTTCCCTATCTCTTTCAGCGTGTATCGCTCCCCCTGCAGGAAGGAGTATCTTAGGAGAAGCACCTTCTTCTCCTTCTCTGTGAGGATATCGAGCATCAGCTGTGTCTTTTCCTTGAGATAGTTGCGCATCACAATATAGTCGGGACTGTATTTCGGGTCATCGACTACATGCTTCAGTGAAAAGAGATCGGAATCACTCGTGGATTCGATGGACACGATCCTGTTCGGAAGAGTGAGGGTCGATTTCACATCCTTTTCATCTATTTTAGTCTCCTCGGCGAGCTCTTCCAGGTGAGGATCCCTTCCCAGCTCTCTCGTAAGCTTCTGCTGAGCCTTGCTGATCTTCCTCAGCCTCTCCTCTTTGCGGTGGGGGAACCGTATCATTCTGCTCTTATTGGAAATAGCCCTCGCGATGCTCTGCCGTATCCAGAAGGATGCGTAGGTGCTGAAACGCACGTTCTTCCTGAAATCGAACTTCTCAGCCGCCTTTATCAGACCGACGTTGCCTTCCTGTATGAGATCCAGCAGCTCCATATCGTGTGTGAGGTATCCTTTGGCGATCTTCACCACAAGACGGAGATTCGAATTAATAAGCACTTTCCGGGCGTCTGCATCGCCTTTTAGAATCCTCTTCGAGAGCCCCTTCTCCTCCTCAGCAGTGAGCAGCTTGTCTGCTGATATCTGATAGAGGTAGGTATTCAAACTGTTATCTGTTTGTCTCTCAGCTTTTAATACTGCCATAATACGCTCCGAATATAATAGAGCAATTTCCGTACCATTCTATATTATTTTCGGAGCTCTAAATATAAGAATATATAAAGTTATAGCCCTGTAAATTCAGGCATGTAAGAAGAGAGGGGAATGTATGATTTTTTATAACAAGGTGTGTATACTTTTTTATAACACCGCCTTAACGGCAGAGATCGCGACTTCTATCTGAGCGTCATCAGGCTCTTTCGTTGTTATCCTCTGAAGAAGCAGCCCGGGTGCAATAAGGATCTTCATAAAGAGGCTGTTCTTGAACCTGTCGGAGAGCTTCAGAAGCTCATAGGATATTGATGAGATAATCGGAAGCGCAATAACGATGTGGAGTCCTATCATCAAAAGTTTTCTGAACACTATATGGAGGTTCATGAAGTCTTTGTAGAGGACCTCAACGAGCACGGTAATAAGAGGAAATACGATAATGGTTATGAAGAATACGAAAAAGAGAAAGGAGGTTCCGCATCTGGGGTGCAATGTCCTGAACTTCTTCGCCTCCTCGACTACGAGAGGCCTCCCCTCCTCATAGCAGAAGATTGATTTATGCTCCGCCCCATGATACTGAAAGGTCCGCTTGATATCCTTAATAAAGGAGATTACGAGGATGTAGAGGAGGAAGACCACAAGCCTGATTCCCCCGGCAATGATATTAAACAGAAACGGGCTGTCCTTCTCGACGATACCTAGGAAATGGGTTGAGATGTTCGGCAGAACGAGAAAGAGGGCGACTCCGAGCAGAAGCGCCGGGATCATTCCGAATACGACGAGTAAGTTGGAGCTGTTCTCCTTGGGTTTTTCTTTCTCTGTCTCCGGCATTGCGACCTCTGCCGAGTACAGCAGCGACTTGATACCAAGCACGAGGTTTTCGAAGAGCGCCATTACTCCCCTGATAAAGGGCACTCGCAGTATCTTGTGTTTCAAAGCAGGGCTGTTTACATCCTTTTTCACCACTTCGATCGACCCATCCTCCTTGCGGACTGCAATGGAGTATACATCGCGATTACGAATCATTACCCCCTCGATAACCGCCTGCCCGCCGATACGGGGTCTGTTCTCCCTGTCGCTCATCCGTCAATCTCCGTAAGTCCTGCCCTAATATAACGTTTATGGGCCTCACCGCATATGAAATTGTTTCTGGAGGGTCTAAGGCTGGACGGTTGGAAGTCGTATCTGTTATTCAGATTTTTTCTTCACTTCCTTGATGTTATACTTCTTTCTGAACCTCTCGATTCTCCCAGCCGTGTCCACGAGCTTCTGCTTTCCCGAGAAGAAGGGGTGACATGCCGAACATATCTCAACGTGCGTGATGTTGGTTGTCGCTCTTGTCTCTATCTTATTCCCACAGGCGCAGGTTATTGTTACGGGTTCATATTTAGGGTGTATATCCTTTTTCATATCGCTCTCCCCACACTGATATGATAAGCTTACTGTAATATACTACAAAGAACATGATTCGCAAAATAAATATTGGTCATCCGGAGTTGTTCATGGACCTCAAGAATGCGGCATTTGTCTTTGTGGCCTGCATCTTCTCGAGCAGCAGCTCCATTATCTCTATTTCGTCCATATTGTGAAGGACTTTGCGCAGCACCCACATCTTCTTCTGCTCCTCTTCAGTGGTAAGCAGCTCTTCCTTCCTCGTCCCCGACTTCCAGATATCGATTGACGGGAAGATCCTTCTCTCGACCAGCTTTCGATCAAGGTGGATCTCCATATTGCCGGTTCCCTTGAACTCTTCGAAAATCACTTCATCCATCCTGCTGCCGGTATCGATGAGAGCAGTGGCAAGTATCGTAAGAGATCCGCCTTCCTCTATGTTTCTAGCAGCGCCGAAAAACCGCTTCGGCTTATGAAGGGCGTTCGAGTCCACCCCGCCGGATAGGATCTTTCCCGACGTGGGAACGACCTGGTTATAGGCTCTCGCAAGCCTCGTAATGCTGTCGAGGAGGATCACCACATCCCTCTTGTGCTCGACGAGTCGCTTCGCCTTCTCTATTACCATCTCCGCGACCTGTACGTGGCGGGTCGCCGGTTCGTCGAACGTGGAGGAGATCACCTCACCGTCCACGTTTCTCTGCATATCGGTGACCTCTTCGGGCCTCTCGTCGATGAGGAGAACGATGAGCACTATCTCCGGATGGTTTGTCGTGAGCGAGTTCGCAATCTGCTGAATGAGGATCGTCTTACCTGTCCTCGGAGGAGCGACTATAAGCCCTCTCTGGCCCTTTCCGATAGGCGTAAACAGGTTCAGTATCCTCATCGATTTTTTGTCCGATGATGTCTCGAGGTCGAATCGGCTTTCAGGATAGAGCGGGGTGAGGTTGTCGAACAGGATTCTGCGTTGAGCCACCTCCGGATCTTCGAAGTTTACCGCCTCAACCCGGAGGAGAGCGAAGAATCGCTCGTTCTCCTTGGGAGGACGAACCTGCCCGGAGACCGTGTCCCCGGTTTTGAGCCCGAACAGCCGAATCTGTGAAGGAGACACATATATGTCATCTGGCCCCGGAAGATAGTTGTAGCTCGGCGATCTGAGAAACCCGTATCCGTCCTGGAGTATCTCGAGCACCCCGGAAGCGAATATGAGGCCGTGCCGCTCCGTCTGCGCCTGAAGTACGGAGAATATGAGGTCCTGCTTTTTCATACTGCTGGCACCCTCGATATTAAACTCCCTGGCAAACGAGGACAGACCAGATATCGTCATGTTTGCAAGATCGTTGATATTCAGTTTCGCAGAGCCGACCTTCTTCTTTTCCTCTCCTTTTTTCTTTTTCACTATCGTCACCTTGCCGGTATCTTTCTCGGCGCCAGCCTTTTCTTCGGTCCTTTTTTCACCATTCGCCGTCTCTTCTTCCCCAATTATCTCTTGAAAACCGGTCATCTCCTTACCCTCCTTAGCGGGCTGAGATGATGTTTGTATTTCATCACCCTTCTGTTCATCGTAACGCAAGCTGGACTCGATTGAGTTCTCATCTCCCGTACCATTATTTTTGTCATTTGTATCCATGATCTCTCCGTTTTATTAATTATTCCGTAGGTTAAAGAAAATTGTGTTTGTATTGGGCTATTAAGGTTTCTGGATTAATAGAATACCTTTATTACAATTATTTCTTGCTAAACCTCGCTTGATAAAATGTCCTTGCGGTTTATTAAGAGGTTTTAAACAGCAGATATAAGGAATGAAAAATCCTAAAAATAAGGTATCCCAATATCCGTCTATTGTCAACAAAAAAAGATTGTCTATTACCGGATAAAATCCTTGATTGAGGAGAGCAGTCCGGCAAGCCTCTTCCATAGCGGGTGTATCTCGTACTCCATTATATCGCCCACTGTGACCATATCTCCAAGTTTTAGCGCCTCATATGTTTCATTCAATCTGGAAGATATATCCCTGAAGGTCTCCTCCGCCTGCGTTCCGGCACCCTGTAGTTTTTCTCTGTCGATTCCGTGCCCTTCAGCGATCTTCAACAGCTCGATACATTCGTCCAGCATCTCCGTCATCCTGTATATATCTCCCATCGCTTCCCCGTCGTTCCCTATCTGCAGGTTTTCGGCGATCTTCTCGAATACCATTTCAGTATCACCGAGAATTGCCTGAAAATCGGTAAGTACCTCTCTGAAGTAGTCTTGTTTCCTGTTTTTCTCCACCTCATCGAAAGTTTCGGGATTTTTTACAACCGCCCATTTCAGCAGCTTGGGAATGTGAGCAAAAAGCTCTTTCAGACTGGACACGATGGCCGATCTGCCCTCACTCTCAAAATATCTCCGCTCGTACCGCTTCCTGAGCCCATCGAGCTCTCTCAGTACAACGTCCAGCGGTCTGTTTCCGCTGCCCAGCACGAGACCGACTCTGATTCCCAGCACGAGAGACGAATCTCTCACTGCCTCGAAAACCGTTTCAAGCCCCTTCATGATTTCCTCGTACGAAGAGTGAGGGTCCGGCTCGAGCGATCTATCGAGGATCATGAGAATATAGTCGCCGAGTGTCGACAGCGCCTCGGCCGCATGCCTCTCTTTAGTGGCGGCATACACTTCAATCTCACCGATCGACGTGATATCCCTGTGCAGTCCCTCCGCTTCATCAGCGAGAGGAACATCCTCTCTGTCCACCAGAACCTTCTGGATGATGCCGCCCTCACTGCCTACCCAGTTTTCGATGTTCGACAGTACATCCTGGAGGTCCTGCTCCTTCTCGATTGTGAAATCGAGCTTCTCATCGTTTACTCGTATGATCATCTCAAAAGCCCTCTTTTAACATCCCCAATCATTTATTTATTTCTTAACTGCCCTGAGAAGTTCTCCAGAGACTTCTGACTCTGCTCCATCTCGTGCAGTGCCTGCTGCATGAGGGTGAAATCACTTTCGAGCTTCTTCCGGTACTCTTCGAGATGTTCGTTCCAGTCTTCTATCCGTTTTTCCTGGCTTTTAATATCGGAATCTGTATTCTTGACATGGTAGGCGACAATCCCCGTCTGAGAATTTGTATACCCCTTCAGGTTTTTCTCCATGATAAGCGCGGCCCCGTTATCGTCTACCATATCGTTATTGGTATCCGACCCGAACAGCTCTTTGACTCCTTCCGGGGTTTCCCTCAGGGCCTGGATGAACCGGTCTTCGTCGACCTGCAGGTAGCCGCCCTTGATATCACTCCAGCCTGTGCCGTGGGCACCCGTCGATATCCCGATCTGTGCGAGCAGTGAGAGCTCCTTTCCCCGGGAAGTGGGATAGGGGTTCATCATGATATTCTGCAGCCTGTTTTTCAGCCCCTGCACGGTGATATCACCGGTCAGTATCCCCACCTCGTTCTCCTCATCGATGGACCCGGACGGCACGACCTTCATACCGTCGTTGATAAACTTGAGCAGGTCGTTATACTTCTCTACCATATCGACGATCTTGCCTGTTATTCGCTCGTAGTCTCTGTCTACTGTAATCGCTATATCTTCATCGCTACCACGCAGCAGTCGGAGTGTAACGCCTCCTATCGCGTCGTCAATTTCGTTGTTGCCGCGCTGAACGCGCACCCCGTCGATATATATAACGGAGTCGTCTGCCTCCTGGGCGAGGTGCTTCGGGACGATCCCCCCTCTCTGAGAGGGATCTTCGACTGCGACCTCCCTGTACTCAATCCTCCGCCCTGTGCCCCTGTTGGTGAACATGATACCGGAGACTGCCGTGCCTTCCGGTACAATATCGACCAGCTTGAGCTTCAACTCGCGGTACTCTTCGCCGATTTCTCCGGCATCGATAGTGTGCTTCTGTCCCCTGGTATCGATGAATCCGAACACCCGGTTATCCACTACAACCGGCTCCTCCTTTTTCTTCTCCGGCTCACCTTCTATTCTCGGGACAGAACCGCCCCCCACGATCTCGACATCTCTCACCTTTACGGTACCGATACTTCTCAATTGGGGCCACACGACAGAGGGAGGGATCACCTCCTCCTTCGAAATCTCTACAGCCCTCACCATCAGCCTTACAGTCACGCTCTCCTTCGCTTCGACGGGCTTTTCGAGAGACAGCACCGCTCCGGACTCGGGTTCAAGCAAGAGCGTATCATCTTCGATGCTGTATCCCATCTTATCTGTGAGCTTTTCCACCCTGTCCGGGGTCAAGGCCGTATCTACCTTGAGCAGGTCTCTCTCTTCGAACAGCCCGATCTGCTTGGAAAACTCGAGAGTCTCCCCATCGGTCACGGTTATCCTGTTGTCTGAACCCATATTTTTCGATTCCAGAACGAGTACCGATGTGTCCTTAGTGTCCTTCGTAATCTTTGCAGAAAGAAGATCGCCCGCCTGCTCGTTTATTGCCTTGACGAGATCAGGCGCCCTCCCCCCCTCAAAATGGATGTCGACCTCCTCCTCTCCCACACTAAACCCAAGGTGGGGGTTCTCCCTTATCACGAAGCTGTCCGGTATAGGATCAGATAGAATTCGCTCATTTTTCGCGACCAGCTCGACCCGCACCATACTCCTCGAAGGCTCAGCGATCCGTACGGCTTTGGCTGTAAGAACGGCCTCGTTGCCGGACATGGCGACCTTGTTTTCAAAAGGTGACCTGAATCCGTGCAGCTCCTTCGATGAATCCTGAAGAGCTATCAGCTTATTGCTGAGGGTGATCCAGGCGCTCTTCTCCTTATCGAGTTTTCCTTTTACGGTTTCGAGCCGGTCGAGCTTCTTGGACTCCACCTTGACGAGACTATCGATAATGTCCTTGACGTCTATCTTGCTCGATATTCCCGGCAGGTTGATATCAGGCATACTGCTCCCCTGAAAAGGGATCTATTGGAAGTGAGAATGCATAACATATAGGGGAAAAACTCGGATCTCACCCTCCTGTTAATTAGTTTCGAAAGATCCTCAAGATACTTTACTCCTATTCTTGAGATCCGAGTTATGGAGGGATCGGCTTCGACTCTCTATCGTTCTTCGTCCACGAGCAGACCTATCATTTCCTGTATCTTTGCCGCAAGCCTTATAAGCTGCTCTGGTGGGATCTCCTTTACTACCTTGTTGGTCTTGGTATCGATTACCTTTATCATTATTCGGTTCGTTTCCTCGTCTATCTTGAAATCAAGCCTCCGCTTGAATATATCACCTGCGTCCTTTAGATTGCCGATCGCCCTATTAAGATAAGCCTTGTCTTCAAGTATCTCTTTTCCGATAACGGGAGGCTCGGAAGCGCCCTCCTTTACTCCCTGCTTCCCTTTGGGGACAATCTTATATTCCTGCGGTTTCCCGCTGATCATCTCTATTGCCATTTCTGACCTCCAAAAAATAACTGATAATAACACCTGCGGCATGAAGGCCGCAGGCTTGTGATCGGCGTTGTACCTAACCCAGCAACCTCATGACTGATTCTGGCTTCAGATTCGCGTGAGCAAGCATTGAAACACCAGCCTCCTGGAGGATCTTCAGACGCATAAAGTTCACGATCTCCTGAGCCATGTCAGTATCCCTTATTCGCGACTCGGCAGCCTGCAGGTTTTCCTCTGCAACAGCAAGGTTAGCAACCACATGCTCGAGACGGTTCTGGATCGCACCAAAGGTGGCCCTCTGCTGAGAAACAGCATCCACCGCCCTGTCAACCCTCGAGAGGGCTTCATTTGCAGAGCTCACGGTAGACATAGAGATTCCGGATATACCGATCGCCCCGGCAGTCATCTCCCGCATTGGAACGGAGATCGACTGTCCGGGATTAGGTCCAACCTGAAACTGGAACGAATCTTGTGAGCCGTCCAGTATCTTGAAGCGGTTGAACTCCGCGGTCTCGGCAATCCTGCCTACCTCCTGCACGAGCTGTGAGACCTCGACCTGAATCAAGGCCCTGTCCTGCTCTGAGTAGATCGCGTTCGCAGACTGTACAGCAAGCTCCCTCAATCGATGAAGGATGGAGTGTACCTCCTGCAGCGATCCCTCGGCTGTCTGAATAAAAGAAATACTGTCCAGGGCATTACGCTGCGCCTGTTTCAACCCCCGGATCTGAGACCTCAGTGTTTCAGAAACAGCCAATCCAGAAGCATCATCACCAGCCCTGTTTATACGCAAACCGGACGAAAGCTTCTCGATGGACTTCGAGATATCTCTCCCCGTCCGCGAGAGCACCCGGTTCGCAAACTCAGCGGACATGTTATGGTTAATGATCATACTATCTCCTCCCTCCGTAGAGATTCGGTAGCCGGAAATTCCATTTCCGGACTATCACCGTGCGGTACCAGTAGGAGATAAGCACCGATCACTGAACTCCTATTTCCCGCATGGCAACTCCCCTATCCCGAGAGGGGTTACCGCCTTTGTATGACCGGATGATACCAGCTGAATTAGGCTAGATTTGTACCACCCCCAAGATACCGGTCCTATATCAGCAGCTGCAGTACCGACTGCGGCTTCAAATTGGCCTGCGCCAGCATAGCAATGCCGCTTTGGACCAGTATAGTGTTCTTTACGAATTCAACCATCTGCTCGGCCATATCCGTATCGCGGATTAGCGATTCAGCTGCCTGGATGTTCTCCGCTCCGACTAAAACCCCCTTCACGGACATCTCGAACCGGTTCTGGTATGCACCAAGATCGGCTCTCTGACGGGACACACGGGTCAGCGCCTCATCGACTGCTCCGATCGTGCTGTTCGCCGCACCAGGCGTAGAGAGGGACAATACCCTTCCCTCAGCCTTCAGGCCCAGCGCCTCAGCAGTCATGGTGCCGATGTAAGCATTCTCCCTCTGGTCCATGTTTGCCCCGACATGAAACCACATCGAAGCGGTGGGGGTTCCGCCTTCCGCAGGGTTGGCAAATGCTCCGGTGAGCATGTTGTAGCCGTTGAACTGAGCGTGAGAAGCAACCCTGTTGACTTCGTCAACGAGCTGCGACACCTCTACCTGGATCTGCATTCGATCCTCCATGGTGTAGATACCGTTCGCAGACTGAACTGAGAGTTCCCGCAGTCTGTGGAGGATGTCGTGAATCTCCTGGAGGTATCCCTCGGTCGTCTGGATGAAGCTCACGGCATTCTCGATGTTCTTCGCCGCCTGCTTCAATCCTCTGATCTGAGACCTCATCTTCTCAGAAACAGCAAGCCCGGATGCATCATCCCCTGCCCTCGTGATTCGCTCCCCGGATGAAAGCTTCGCAATGTCTTTATCCACGTCTAAGGATTTGAACTTCAGGATCCTGTTGGCGTAGATAGCGCTCATATTATGGTTGATAATCATAAAGCTACCCTCCTTGACTGTTCCTGTGCCTCCCTGCACAGGGTTTTTTTCAAGGTTGTCTCCTTGCAGCTGCATGACTTAAAGGGA
>DATKZJ010000200.1:0-2696 GCA_035527995.1 Spirochaetota bacterium
GGAATTTTTATCTTTTTTATGTCCCCGATCCCTTTGTACGCGTCTCCCACGAGCTGAGGAAACACCACAGCGTCCGCCTCAGGTAGTGCCGAGCCGAGCGCCACAGGCTGAAGAAACTCGGCCTCTTCCTTGATCAATTCGTTCAGCCTTGCCAGCTGATTGTCGAACTCTTCGTCTCTCGATTTGGGGAAAAACACAGGAATAAGACGTGCCTTCATTCTTCTCACCTCCGGTGGATATTCATCACCATTATATAGCATATTCCTGCTATTGAGAAACAATTTATGTCATTAGGTGTATGTTTTGTATCTGTTTCAGACGAAACGCTAAACCTCCCATTTCTTTGTGGGAAATGGGGGTTGCTGTTCTCCCCTGACATTCGCACACTACCATTACCTCAAATACTGATATTATCCATAATTATTGATAAATTTATTAATGTTGAAATAATCTTTAACATCGTTTAATATTTATCATAAACAGGAGGGCGAAAGCAATGAAAAAGCAGCACATCTTACCTTTTTTGCTGCTCGCAGCCGTAATAGTGTACGGCTGCTCGTCCGGCGGAGGTGATGGAGGAACTCCGGGGGATTTCTTCCTCCTCTGGTGAGATGACGGTGTCCACGGATACGAGCTTTGGAGGTCCGACGGAACAGAAGCCGGTACCGTGATGGTGAAGGACATCAATCCCGGGTCACCGGGCTCGGAGCCTCACTATTTTAATCGTATCAGCGATACTACCTATTTTATTGCAAATGACGGTACTCACGGAGAGGAGCTGTGGAAATCGGGCGGCACCGAGGCCGGAACCGTCATGGTGAAAGACATAAATTCCGAACCCGGTTCCTCGAACATCGGCATGATATGTGACATTGGGGGAACTCTGATGTTCGCTGCTACAGAGAGCGTTAACGCGACAGAGCTGTGGAAGTCCGACAGGACAGAGGCAGGCACCTCGATTGTAAAGGACATATACACCGGACCCGAAGACTTTAATCCCGATCAGCTGACCGTTGCAAACGGTGTCCTCTTTTTCAGAGCCGACGACGGGAGAGATTCCAAGCCGTGGAAATCGAACGGCACCGCGGAAGGCACGGATGTTGTGTCGAATATCGAATCCGATCCCGGAAGCTCAACGCCCGGGCCGTTCGCCGCAGCAGGCAGTACAATCCTGTTCCAGGCGTTCACACCATCCGATATGGAGGAGCTGTGGATGACGGACGGTCCTTATACGGGAGCAGCGATACTAATGGATATAAACGTTGGAGGGACCTCTAATCCGGCCTGGCTCGAGACAGTCGGCTCGGAGGTCTTCTTCAGCGCCAACAGCGGTGGCACGGTAGGCAGGGAGCTCTGGAAGTCTGAGGGCACGGATGAAGGGACTATCTTGATGAAAGATATCTACGAAGGCAGTTCAGATTCTTCACCATCGTATCTTACCTGCTGCAGAGAGACCCTCTTCTTCATGGCCTACGACCTCTCGACCGGCTGTGAGCTCTACAAGTCGGACGGCACGCTGGGGGGGACAGTCCTGGTAAAGGACATCAACGAGGGGGCTGGAGACTCATACCCGTTCGGCTTTCAAATTTTCGGAGATCATGTCTTCTTCGGAGCAACAGACGGTTTATACGGCTACGAACTGTGGAAGACGGACGGCACCGAAACCGGAACAGTGATGGTGAAGGATATCAAGCCCGGCATACAATCGGGACACGAGTCCCTAGAGTGAAGAGTTTTCGATGTCAGTGCGCTTTTCTCTCAAATTTCACGACAACAGGGGTAAACCCATGACCTTGCAGTATACTATTATAAGTGTACGGTGAGAAAAATGCTTAACCTCCCATTTCTATGTGAGAAGTGGGAGTTAGATCGATTAAAACGTTTCTCACAACTGCTGTTTGAAGTACCGCTCCTCGAGCTCTTTCAGATAGCGAAGGCCTTCCTTCAGGCTTTTGTCCGTGTCGTCTGCGAGCTTTCTCCATATACACGTGCCGGAAACCATGGCAGGCGAGATCTCAATGAAGCTCTCCATCCCCACGATCCCGTGATAACCGCCGTCCGCGAGACCACGGAAGATCTCGTCCCAGTTCACCGTCCCTGTTCCCACGGTTCCCCTGTGGCTTTCGCTCATGTGATAGTGGCAGAGATACGGGGAAGCAAGCTTTGTCGGATCGTAAAAATTTTTCTCCTCGATGTTCATGTGATACGCATCGAGGTGCAGCTTCACGTTCGGCTCATCGATCATCCTAAGCAGCCGAAGGCCCTGCTGTGCTGTGTTGACGAGAAAAGACTCATACCGGTTGATAGGCTCGATTCCGATATCGATACCTGTACTTTTTGCATATATCGCGACCTCCTTCAACGCCGCCGCCGCACGCTCCCAGTATACATCGCCCGGCATCCTGTCGATCCTCCTCCCCATCGCCGAATATGTGACACCGCTCATGAAAGAGGACCCGATCTCTGCAGCCTTGCTCACACATCTCTTGAGATACTCGATGCCCTCTCTTCTCGTTCGCTCGTCTTCACCTGTCGGGTCCTGTCTTTCATCGCACACAGTCGATGTAACGGCCCCTATCCCGCAATCCTCGAGTCTTTTTCTTATGGCAGGAGGATCCACCCCTTCAAGCTCCATGAGGGGTATCTCTATCAGATCGAATCCCAGGGATGCGGTTTTATCTATGATGTCCAGTGTC
>DATKZJ010000201.1:0-5328 GCA_035527995.1 Spirochaetota bacterium
AGCACACGTATCGCAGCACCGTCATAGAGGAATGTCCCTATTCCGGCATCTGCGACGCATGTGAAAACGGCAGGCTCATGCTCGCCGGGTTTCCCCTGGTACGTACCTGGTACTACTGATCATGGACTGTACCGCTGTCGGATACGTCTCGCTTTTCCGGCCGGACAGTCCTGTAATGCACTGAAGGGATACTGTCTATGGAACTCGTTTTCGAGCACATTCGTACCATGTTCATGATACCGGCCTTTATGCGCATGTCACAGCGGCGCGCTGCAGCCTATCGCACGCGGCGCCTCAGAAAGGTGTGCGGGTACGCCTACCGCAAGGTAGGGTACTACAGGCGTCTCTTCGATGAACACGGTCTCTCCCCCTCGGACATAAAAGGGCTCGACGATCTTTCAAAGATACCGATAACAGGGCGGGACGATTTACGCGAGGTCCCATTAAAACAGCTTCTATCATCAGACGCAAGGCCGGACCGAATGGTGATTACAAAGACGAGCGGTTCGTCAGGAAAGCCGCTTACAATCGCCTCTTCGAGGATGGAGAAAATGCTCGAACGACTCATGTGGTCCATGTTCAGGCGTTATTTCGGCAATCGGATATGGGACAAGGGCGCGAACATCCGGTACCTCGGGGGAGGGCGGGCGCCGGTCAAGCCCCTGCTCCGGAGGTTTGTAGAGGCGATCGGATTGTTCCGGAGCCTGACGGTAAGCTGCACGCTGCAGCCCGAAAAGATGTACAACATCCTTTCAGAGTACAGGCCCCGATGGCTTGGCGGATACCCCGGTACCGTCACCCTGCTCGCTGACTGGATGATCGAGAACGGCGCCGGGCAGTGGCCGCTGAAGTGTGTGAAGGTGGGCGGTGAGGTGCTGACCGGCTCGATGAAAGACCGTATCGGGCGGGCGTTCGGCGCGCCGGTATACCAGAACTACGGCAGCCACGAGTTCGACAACATCGCGTGGGGGTGCAGAGAGACGGGCCTTCTCCACACGAACGATACGAACGTGATCGTCGAGGTGATGAAAGAGGACGGCACGCACGCCGGACCGGGTGAGACGGGTGAAATGGTCGTTACCTCGCTGAACCGCTTCTCCATGCCCTTTCTTCGCTACCGCCTCGGCGACATCGTGACGAGGGGGCCCGCCGCCTGTTCCTGCGGCAGCGCGTGTTCGACGATCGATTCGATACAGGGGAGGAAGATCGATACCTTTATACTGCCGGACGGCAGGTCGTTTCATCCCTATGAGATCGCGGCGACGGTGGTCGATACCGCGGAATGGGTCAAGCAGTATGCCATCGTACAGGAAAAAACAGAAAGAGTCGTCCTCCGCGTAGTACCGTTCTTCAGGCCGCCGGAGGAGGAGGTCGAGCGTATCCGCCGGGATGCCCGAAGAGTGCTCGGCCGGGGGGTCGACTTCAGGATCGAGTTCGTGTCAGAGATCGAACCGGGTCCGGAAGGCAAGTTCCACGTGTCACGGTCGCTCGTTGCCCGGGAACGCGTATGAAACCGCTCGACTGTGCCACCGCGGGACCCGACATCCAGCAGATCTATATCCACAGCGTGACTTCTCTTCCCGGGATATCCTCGATCGAGGCCGTTATCCCCGGTGTCGACCTGTATGCGGAACGGGCGCTCCTTGTCGCGCGGAGGGGGGACGTCGTGTGCGTGCCGCGTCCGGTCGAGGATTCCTACCTCCGTTTCCTTCGGGAACAAGGGCTCCGGGTCCTGCCTGAGAACATCATTGCGTGTGCACCGCGAAGCGGTGTACGGGCACCCGGCAGCCTTTCCGCGAGGTTTAATGCAAGCGAAAAAGCCCTTGACGCGATTGCCGAGCGGATCGACCGCGACAAACGGCTGCGAATGAACGTGTTCATCCTTAGCGAGGACGAACACGCGCTCGCCCAAGCCATCGAGAGAAAAACAGGGAAAGCGGTGACGGTACTGGGAGGGGACTCCCGGATCGTCCGAAGGGTGTATGCAAAGGAGGTCGTCCTTGGTGAGGCGAAGAGGAAGGGGATACCCGTAGCTCCGGGCGAGATCGTGCGGCTGGAGGAGGATTGCGCCGACTGCGGCGGTGATGCCCGGGTGCTGTCGGCTGCGATCGGACGCCATCTCGGTATCACGGGCAGGGTCATCGTCCGGGGCTCCGTGAGCACGTCGGGAACCGCGATCGGGCTCTTTTCTTCATGCAGCGTGCCAGATATCGAAAACGAACTTGGCCTCTCGTTGCGCGCGCGTGAGAACCTCGTCTATCTCGTCAGTCCCTGTTTCGGGCCGGAGGTATCACCCAACATACTGACGTTCGTTCAGCCTGATACCGGGGAGGTGTCGCTGGTGGGCGCCAGCGATCAGCGTCTCGACGAAAAAATGGTGCATAAGGGCAACATCCTCCCCTCGAGGGCAAAGAACCTGCCCGCGATGATACGGGATTCGCTCGGGCTCTCTCGATGGCTCCGGGACCTCGGGTACACCGGTTTTGCAGGGTTCGACTTCGTCGAGTATCGGGACGAAAAAAACGGCGAGCCCCGCTACTTCCTGTCGGAGCTCAATCCGAGGGTGAACGGGGCTTTGTATCCACGGGCCGTGCAGGAGCGGTGCAGGATGGCCTGCGATGCAAAGGGCTCGGAACCGTCAGCCTTTCTTTCTGCAAACCTCACTACCACCGCGCGCTGTTTCGCCGAGCTGGAGGAGCGTTTCGGCGACTGGTTCTTCGAGCCGCGCACGAAAAAAGGAGTCTTTCCGTACAACACCGGGCGCCTGAGCTGTGCCGGGCATTTTTCCGCCGTATTCCTCGGCAGCTGCCGGGAGGAGGTGGAGGAAATGGCGCAGGAGTTCGAGGCCCGGCTCGCAGGGGGCGGCGCCTGCACCCCGCCCGCTGCTACAAGACGATGAAATAGTATTTGTATATCCTGAGAACCGTGCAATGAAACGCCGAGGTCCCCTTTTTTATATTCCAAAAACCGTTTTTCTATGACTTGCCGTAGATGTTTCGTTAGATTTACAGATAAAATTATTTATAGCTAAACTTTTATGTAGCATACACATGGGTGTAATAACTCGTAATCAGTTTACGATTAGATTTGATTTTATTCATGATCTCGACCGCATGGCCGGTTAATTCTTCGATACTTTTATGAGCTCGTTTACCAATTTCTCTTTTCAACCTCTCCCACACCCACTCTTCAGGATTCAATTCTGGACTATACCCAGGAAGCTGAAAGGTCCTCACCTTCCCCTTTGTTGATTCCACATATTCCTGTACAAGCTTGGATTTATGAGGAGGCAACCCGTCATGAATGACAAACGTGATCCCCCCTTCCTGGTCACTGAGATGTTCCAAAAATGATTTGTATCTTTCTGCAGTGATACCCCCCTCGAAGGTTTCAAAATACAAATCCCCCTCAGGGCTAATCGCAGCGGCCATCGTTCTCTTGATTCTTTTACCACTTCTATACACCACAGGAGTCTTGCCTTTTATCGACCATGTCCGCCTTAAAAGATATTCAAGCTTATCCCACTTTCATCTTCGAAATAAATCTTTGCACCAACTCTACTTGCTTCTTCAACAATCGTGTGTGTTGATCTGTCGTTCGATAGCGAGGATCTGTTCGTGAAGGGTGTCCATGAGTGCGACATCTACTTCGACACTGGTACGAACCATAGGGTCTGTGAATCGGTCTCCTATACCGAGACGATTGGAGCGGTGGTTTATGCGCTTTTCGAAAGACGGTAGGTTGTACTGGGTGTTGGTGTTCTGGATGTGCGTCTGAAGCTGTGCATGCTGACGAGCAAGGTACAACCGGCGGCGAAGGAGATCTCGCGTCGAGCGCATTGCCTGCGGATACACATAGGCCATAGGAAGCATCCCGCTTTCGAAGCAGGGCAGCGATCTTCTGGGAGTCGATCTTCCGCCGTGGATCGCCTTCATGTACAGCGCGTGGCCCAGAACGAACTCGACGCCGATGCTGTCATACAGATCCGCCACCCAGTACCAGGTGAAGATGCACTCAACGGCCAGGGCCAGGTCCTCCCGGTACGGTTGGAGCACATCAGCGAGAGTCTCTCCGGTGTGTAATGATTGTTCCTTCATGGTCCATGATGCAGACGTACATTGTCCTTGCATGCAGATCAATACCGCAGTAGAATTGATGTTGTTTTGTATAGAATCTCATAAGGCTTCCTCCTTGGGTATGGTTTCTTGACTACAGTAATTATACCCTATTCTCTGGAGGGGGCCTTAATGAGTATCAAGGCGCTGCAGGGGATGCCATAAAAGCTGGCGCCTCTGAGCTCAATGTTATGCCGAAGTACGGCGGATTAGGGTAACGGCACGTGATTACCTATGTCAACCGGTCTATATTAGGCTGTTGTCGATAGTGAGCTAGCAATCTCTTGAGCTCAAGCGCCTGGAACGTTTCTAGCTCAGGATCATAGATGAATCCGGCGATATTCAGCAGACTCGAGAGCATATTGGCAACGTCTACTCTGGCCAATCCGATGCCTGGCGTTGGAATGCTTGAAATCAAGATCGGTTGACCCATCCTCCGCATTAATTGTAGAGTACTGCTCCCATGACGAGGGAGGTGACTCGCTGATCACTCAGAATGTTGTTCCGGAACTCATCTTATTCGCTCGAAGTTGACCGACCATGTACAAATTAAAATTTAAGGGAGGTCCACGAAATGATCGCAAGCGGAGCTAAGAGAGACAAGCATTTCCCACTCTTTGCGCATGATAATCCACTTAGAAGGCTGCTTAACAGCCCTCGAAAGTACTGTCCCTATGTCAAACAGGATCATATCGTTGCTGACCTTGGTTGTGGTCCAGGATATTATGCTCTCGCTTTGGCTGAAAGCGTTGGTGCCAAAGGCCGGGTCTACGCCGTTGATTCAGATGAAAAGACCATTCGAGCGGTCGAAAGGAAGGCGACCAAACGTAGATACCACAATATCGAAGCACACGCTTCATCTGCCGCCAACCTCAGATTCATTGAAGACGAGTCGGTTGACTTCGTTCTTGTCGACGGGCTATTGTGTTCCATGGCACCACAAGACCACCAGTCAGCCGTCAACGAAATAAAGCGAATTCTGAAACCAAATGGAAAGGCATTCCTCAAGGCCGCCAAAGGCTCTATGAGCTACGTGGATAAAGCAGAGTGGGAGGAAATACTTGAGGGGTTCAAAGTGGAGCGGAGGAATTACGAGTCCTTCTTAGAGGATAGATGGGCACTTGTGTCCAAAGAGCATCAATAGGCACATGCTAGTCACGATTGTGCAGCGTACTTTCTGCAAATGGACAAAGCGCCTTTTGGAATTCCCCTC
>DATKZJ010000202.1:0-19575 GCA_035527995.1 Spirochaetota bacterium
CATCATAGCACGCTTGTACCGGTACACTGTTTTCGATCTCTCGAACCGCCTTTTTGTCGCCCGAGCGGGCGAGATCGTTCAGGTTTTCAGGTGGCTCGTTCGAACGGGCGAGGACCTCGTGAAGCTCGAGTATTTCTGCTCGAGGGAGCTACGAAAAATATTAAGGGCGCATTCTATGCAGAGTAATAACTACACATTCGGGCAGATCGAACAAAGCTTAAGTTTCAGAAAGAACGAAGCTTCACGAATTAGAAAGATCCTGGCGACAGTGAAGAGAGGGAAGTTACAGAAGATCTACGCCGGTATTTCTGATCTTGACTACACACTCAAATCGAAACCGAAAGAGATCGGGTTGGCGTCGTTCGAGAGGCTCCTGATAGAGATGGGAGCTTGACAGAGGAGGTATCAAATGCCTGATATCGTGTCGATAGGGGAAGCGCTAATAGATTTTTTATCGATCGAAGGGGAGATGCCGCTCGAAGAAACCGGAGGTTTTACGATTGCTCCCGGAGGGGCGCCTGCTAATGTGGCGGCCGCAGTTGCAAAACTGGGTGGAAGCTCTGGATTTGTCGGAAAAGTTGGCGACGACGCCTTCGGCAGGAAGATACGGAATGCGCTCGACGGAGCAGGTGTCAACAGTGATATGCTGATTCTCGACAGGTCGGTCAATACAACGCTCGCTTTTATAGCCGTAAAGCGGAACAAAGAGCCTGATTTCATGTTTTTCAGAAATCACTGCGGAGCAGATCTCGCCCTCAAGCAGGATGAGCTCGATGAAGGCTACATTTACGAGTCGAGAATCCTCCACTTTGGCTCCATAAGCTTAACCGGAGAACCGCTGAGAACTACAACCCTGAAAGCTATAACGATTGCCAGGAATGCGGACCGTATTATCTCATTCGACCCGAATCTCAGACCCACGTTATGGGAGAGTCTGGAGCGTGCAAAAGCTGAGATCATCGGCGGACTCGAATATGCGGATATCATAAAGTGTACGCAGGAGGAGTTGGAATTCATCACAGGTACCGACAGTCTCTCAAAGGGGACTGACTCAATTTTAAAATATGGACCGAGGATGGTAATAGTGACGCGGGGGGAGAGATCATGCTATTTCAACAATGGAGATGTGACTTTCGAGGTTCCCGCATTCGATGTTGAGCCCGTCGACACAACCGGTGCCGGCGACGCCTTTGTCGGGGGAGTTCTGCTGGATATCGTCGAGAGGATCAAGGCCGGCCGGCCTGTTTTTTCACTTTCCCGGGAGGAGGCGGAATCTATCGTGCGGTTCGCATGTGCCTGCGGCGCCATTACCGTGACGAGAAAGGGCGTTATCCCGGCACTCCCCACAAAAGCTGAGGCGGAAGCTTTTTTGGAGAAGCATCCTTAGACCTCTATCATAATATGTAGTACTATTCCTGCCCATTGGTTACAAGCTTACTTGGAATATCATATTGCGCGGTACAAATGTATCATGAAGCAATGACAGTAAATCGTTATGCGTACCGTAGCAAGTAAGTTACATGTTCAGTGGAGTTAGTAGTATGATTTTATAACAGACCTTACTCACCGTGACATTGCTTTAGATGTAATGTAATTCGGGGACAGTTTTTAGTAAGCTCGACAGGTGATATACCTCCTAATGTGGACAAGCCACATTCTTGATTAAAATATTTTCTTGCCAAAAAGGCAAGAAAATCAGTAATAAGGTACTAACGATTGATGTGGCCGTTCATGATTATAGTAATATAGATATTGTAATGGCTCTTCTTTGAAATCATCAATGGAATCGAATGTGGTTTCACGTATTAAATCTTCTTCCAGCGTGCGCCAGAATCGTTCTGCTTTCCCATTGGTCTGCGGACGACACGGCCGAGTATAGTGGGGACGGGGGTTGACAGTATGACATTGATGAAGCGCTAGCCTCCGTCGCCCATTATTCGTCATACAGTTAGGTTGGAAACCGGTCCCTGCAATTCCTAATAGTCCAGCAAAGGATGCCACTCAGGCTGTTTCTATCCTCACTGCCAACCATGCCGGTTGTGTCGCTTCCTGCACTGCATACGCGGGGGTGTGGTATGGTTGACACATATTTTAGGAGTTCGTAAATATCGTTGAATACATGAAAAAAGGTGCTATATTGGATTAAGTTAAAGCCATGGACGCTGGAAAGCTGGTGTGCGGATCCAGTATCCTATTATTCAAGGGGGTCCACATGACAAGAAAAATTATAACGATCGTAATGGTGATTGCCCTTTCAGGGTTGATAATTACTCTTTTTTCCTGTGCATCGAAAGAAAAGGCGGCAGGCAAAATAGAAGGTCTCCCGGAATGGTACTTCAATCCGCCGATTGCTGAAGATGCTATCTACGGAGTCGGTTCGGCGAAGATGTCGTCACTCGATATGTCGAGGACTATGGCGATATCAAGGGCGAGAGATGATGTGGCGAGGCAGATGGAGGTCCTCGTGAAGAGCGCCATACTGGACTACGCTCAGGAAGCAGGTGTTTCGGACAATGCCCAGGTGATTCAATTTGCAGAGACTATCTCTGTACAGATTACGAATACAACGCTGAGGGGATGCAAGACCGATAAGGTGGAGCAGGGAACGGATGAAACGTTGTACGCTCTGGTCGTATGCCCAGTCAGCCTTCTCCAGGATGAGGCCGCCGAAGAGTTTAAAAGGACTGAAGAGGCTGCGTACTCCGAGTTCAAGGCGAGAGAGGCGGAACGCTGGCTCGACGAACAGATCAACGGTAGAAAATAAACAAAGGCCGGATGCGAGCTGTTCCGGTGTTCTGATGAAAAGAAATCGTGTCTGCATAATAACCGTTAGCGGAGCGGTTTACGGAGTGATAATGATGGTGTGGCTTTTTGGTGCTGCCACACCATTTTCTGTTATGGCATCAGCTCCGGACTGGGCCTGGACTCTCGGGCCAAAGGACGGGCATCCCCGTTTTCTCGCTTTCTGCCCGAGGCTCTTGAACCGCGAAAGGGAGAGGCCCGAGTGCATTTGCAGGGCATCTGAGCAGGCATCGAAGTACGCGGACGTCAGGATTCGAGCGAAAAAATATTACAGAAAGAGAGCCCTTTTTACCCAATACATGAACCGGGCGACGGTCGAGTTTGACGAGGACCTCGCAGTCGAGCTCTTACAGAACCTCGCCGTAGAGAGGGAATATCGGGACGAGGAGGGAACGTACATCCTCGCCCGGCTTACATCGGCGGACATGAAAGATCCTGCTTTTGATGCATACGCAGTGGGCGACGGTTTCGAATGGGCGGAGGGCGGTTTCGAAATACCTGGCTACCGCACCGCAGTCGGTGTGGCGAAAAGAAGAAGGCTTTTTTCAGATTCGATAGAATCCGCAGACCGGGACGCGCTCGTCCGGCTTGCAATGCAGATTTCTTCTAAAGTCGAATCAGGACTTCTCGATGCAGGGAAGGGTATGCAGGGCATGTTCGGATACGAAGCAGTCGAAGCTCGGATTTCAGGCTTTTACGTTCTGGCGCGCGGAAGGTCGGATGACGGGAGATACTACTACTCACTGGCCGTATGCCAGAGGTGAAAAGCGGGGACTTAAAAAGAGGGTGAAAACAGGACATTTCATGGTCATCACAGCACTCGGAAGAATATTCAGGGGCATAATAGATAAATCGGCAGTGAAAACAAGATATGTCATGATCGTTGCAGCGGCAGGCTTGCTGTTCCTTGCCTCATGTCAGACATCGCAGAAGAAACAGCCCCGGGGAATAAAGAGAGGGGAAGAAACCACAGAGACGGCTTCAAGCGAAGCCTACAGGTTTATCGAAGAGTCTGAAAGCGGCCTGGATGATGATATGGGGCAAAAAAGGGAGGGAGGGGACCTGCCGGTGTGGACGAGAACGCAGCCTGTTCTCGACGGTTACTATGTCGGGATCGGCCACTCGCCTGATACGGGAAAGCCTTCTGAAGACAGACAGCGTGCCCGCCTGGGGGCCTTGGGAGATCTCGCCGGGGGGATATCCGTTCATATCATGAGTGAGATATTGGACAAGCGGGGAGAGAGATACGGCAACTATTACGAAGAGATCGAGATCAATATAAGAGCTTCGGTTGATCTGACGGTACAGGATGCGGAGCTCGTTGACTCATACTACTCGAAAGAGGACGGGTATTGGGTATACTTCAGACTTTCGAAAAACGATTGGGAGCGCATGCAGGAAGAGAAAAAAGAGGTGCTGGCTGACAGGGTTAAGAGAATGGTGGAGGGCCCTCTTGCAGACACATCTCTCTCGGTCTCCGAAAAGGTCGGGATCCTCTCGAGAGCAATAGGTTCGGTAATCGATTCCGGGTTTGCCGGAGTGGTCCGCACGGACCTCTTCGACAAACCCGGGTACCTGCTCGATCTCCTGGTGATAGAGCGGGATACTCTTATCAGCTCTCTCTCTCTCGATATGGCTTCCGGTGAGCTGCTTCTGTCTCCGGTAGGATCCGCGGATATCGAGGTGAGAGTGACGTCTCGGAATAAAACGATGCCAGGCGCCGTTCCGGTGGTTTTCAAGACAAAGGACGGGATCGGTGTATCGAGTGTCATCACCGGTACAGACGGGCGTTACAGGGGGCCTGTCGATCTCTCCCGGCTGCCGTTCGGCCGCTGCCAGATGACAGCGGAGGTTGATCTGTCCGGCACCGGCGTAAAACAGGTCGTCGGGAATCCGGAAATCACCGTTCCAGTATACAGGCGGCCGTTCTATGCGCTGCTCACGGTCATCGAAACAGGGGAACTTTCCGAAGAGAGCGTCTTCTCATCTGCGCTCCTAATCCTCTCCTTTCTCGAATCACCGAAGCTCAGTTTCGCTTACACTGATACCGGCCACGATATTGTGGTCGAGTTCTCACCACTCTTCCGCGTGCTTCGAAATCCACACTACAAGCTGGTCGCTGCATATGCAGGGGTCAGGGTTTCTCTGCTTGAAGGAGAGAGAATCCTCGTTTCCTTTCAGTCCGAAGAGTTCAAGGGTATGGGGCTTGACGAGCCCCAGGCAAAACAGCGGGCCTTTAAGAAGATGGCAGACGCTCTACGTTCGGATGTTGATTTTCAAAAAAGGGTAGAGAAGGCTCTTGAGAGCCTTGCTCTACCCTGATATACGGACGTTTTTAAACTCTTTCTCAGTCTTTCTTCAGCCAGCTCATCATCGCTCGCAGCTCTTTTCCTACCTTTTCGATGAGGTGCTCTTCTCCCATTTTTTTTAGTTTTTTATAGACCGGCTTATTCGCCATATTTTCGAGTATCCACTCGCGGGCGAACTCTCCTGTCTGGATCTCAGAGAGTATCTTTCCCATTTCGCACTTTACACGCTCATCGATTATCCGTGGCCCCTTCGTGTAGTCTCCGTACTCCGCAGTATTGCTCACAGAGTAGCGCATATACCCCATGCCGCCCTCGTTGAGAAGGTCAACAATGAGCTTCAGCTCGTGCATTACTTCGAAATAGGCGATTTCCGGCTGATATCCCGCCTCTACGAGGGTCTCGAAGCCCGCCAGTATGAGAGCGGTCACCCCGCCGCACAGCACTGCCTGCTCCCCGAAGAGGTCCGTCTCCGTCTCCTCTTTGAAGGTGGTCTCGAGCACGCCGGCCCGGGTCGCGCCGATTCCCTTCGCGTAAGCAAGCGCATGGTCCCTGGCTTTTTTGGAGGTGTCCTTGTACACGGCGATAAGACTCGGTACGCCTTTTCCCTCGACGTACATCCTGCGTACGAGGTGTCCGGGGCCCTTCGGCGCGATCATTATTACATCGACCCCGTTCGGGGGGATGATCTGTTCGTAGTGGATGTTGAAGCCGTGTGAAAAGACAAGCGTGTTACCGGCTTCGAGGTTTTTCTCGATCGATTCTCGATAGACCCTGCCCTGATACTCGTCCGGAACGAGGATATGGATGAAGTCCGCTTCCTTCGATGCCTTGTCGGCCGATAAGGGACTGAATCCGTGCTCTTTCGCGAGGTCCCAGTTTGCGGTCCCCTCGACCTCGGCTATGATGACGTTGAGCCCGCTGTCTCTCAGATTTTGTGCCTGAGCATGCCCCTGGCTCCCGTAGCCGATTATGGCCAGTGTCTTTCCCTGAAGGAGTGAAAGATCTGCATCCTGATCGTAATATAGCTTAGCCATATGGTAAATCCTCCATTCTTTTTTTCTCGGCAGCAGGTTTTATTTCCGTAAAGCACATAAAATACATTTAAAAAATAACACCCCTGCGAAAAGTTATGATATGATTATACCAAAAGCCGAAATAGTCAAGTAGAAGAAAGAAGGACGGTTGTTATATCTGCGGCCTGAGGGTGAGGTAACCAATGACGTATGACAGCAGACGGGTGATTGATCTGTTCACCTCTCTATACGGGAAGGGAAGGGTAGAAGCGAATATCGAGCGTTACAGGAAGGCCCTTGAAGCCCACAGGAGGCTGTTCTCCCTCAGGGCGGGCTCCCTCAGGGAGGGCTCCCTCAGGGCGGGAGAGTTCTTCAGCGCCCCCGGCAGAATAGAGATAGGGGGAAACCACACGGACCATAACAGCGGTCTCGTTCTTGCTGCGAGTGTAGGGATCGATGCCCTTTGCAGGGCTTCCATAAACGATGAAGGTATGATCCGCATTTTTTCAGAGGGTTTTTCAGATGTTTTCTCAGTCAGCCTCGACGGTCTTGGAAAAAGAGAGGAGGAGGAGGGAACAACCGCGGCTATAATACGCGGGATTGCATCGAGGTTCAAGGAACTCGGATATGCGGTCGGCGGTTGGGACGGGTATATCACGAGCGATGTGCCTGTCGGGTCGGGTTTGAGCTCCTCTGCATCGATAGAGGTAGTTGTGGCCGATGTGCTCAATCATCTCTACAACAACTCAGAGATCGGACCGGTCGAGATCGCCAAGGCCGGCCAGTATGCGGAAAATACTTATTTCAACAAGCCGTGCGGGCTTATGGATCAGATTGCCAGCGCCGTGGGAGGTGTGGTACAGATTGATTTTGCCGATGCCGAGAACCCGGTTGTCCGAAGAGTTGATTTCAGTTTCCGGGATTCAGATTACGCTGTACTCGTTGTCCAGACCGGTTCCTGCCACGCAGACCTCACCCCCGATTACGCGGCGGTACCAGAGGAGATGCGGCAGGTTGCGGGAGAGCTCGGCCATTCGGTAATGAGGGGGGTTGAGCTCGAAGAGTTGCTGGGACAGGTGAAGAAGCTGAGATCGAATGTGTCGGACCGGGCCATTCTCAGAGCCTACCATTTTATCCGCGAGAACGAGAGGGTCACCGAGGAGCGGGCGGCTCTTGAGAATAAAGACCTGGACCGTTTTCTCGATCTCGTTACCGAGTCCGGAAACTCGTCCCAGAGGTGGCTGCAGAATTCGTTCTCCGTACAGGAGCCGGGCAGTCAGGGGGTAACGCTAGCGCTGGCCCTGACGGAGGATTTCTTCAGAAAAAGAAGGAAGGGGGCGTACAGGGTCCATGGCGGTGGATTTGCCGGTACCATCCTGGTGTTTGCCCATAAAGAGGATGTCGGGGATTACATTAAGCAGATGGAAAAGATATTCGGGGAGGGGGCTGCGAGAATGCTGTTCATAAGGCCGATCGGCGCAGTATGCCTGGCGGGTCTTTTTGAAAGGTAATAAGAGCCGCTGCCCGCATGGGTTTTTAATCCCGCGCAATGAGAATCAGTTGCATCCTGTTCTGTGGTATGCGCTGTCACTGCTGGTGAGTTGATGTAAATCCTGTTCGGCCCGCAGTCCTTCACAGCGTGTCACAGAGGCGATTCCCACGGACGCCCCCTGAGTATGGTATCATTTATTCAGCCTCATGTCACATCGTTACCGGGCCGTCAAACTCTCATACAAGCAGTTTGGCCAGGGGCATCAGTTTTTATTGCGGGGACCCGAAAAGGCTTGACTACGAGACACAATTTTCACACCCTAATGGTAGGGGGCGGCTTCAATGGAAGAAGTCATCAATGAAATACTCGAAATTGAGAAGAAGGCCGAGCAGATCGTCGGAGATGCCAGAGACAAGGCAGCAGGTATTGTAGCCAAAGCAGAAGGTAAGGCTGCAGGACTGTTGAAAAATACCCAGGCAGATGCTGATAAGATTATGAGGAATGCGCTGCAGAGCGCGCAGAAAGAGGCGGAAAGGGAACGAGAGAGGATCCTGAAAGAGGCTGAGGAGAAGGGGAAGGGGCTTTTCGAGAGAGAACAAGAAAAGATCGATAAGATCGTTGAGGATATCGTGGATATTGTAGTTCAGACCGAATTTCAATAGGAACTTCGATAATGGGACAGCAGCTTCGTACGTACGCTTTTTTAAATGCCAAACTGCGTGCGCGAATCAGCAAAATTATAACTGAGGATACCCTCGAAAGAATGATCAAGTCCCCCTCTATTGAGGAGGCGTTGGGGCTTATAAGAGATACATCCTTTAGGGTTGTGGAGGAGGTTTACAAAAAGACCGGGGACTTCAAGCTTGCTGAGCTGGAGATCTTGAAAAGGGAAGTCGAGTTATATGTAGAGGTTGAACAATACCTTGAGGATAGTACTCTGGAGTTTGTACGGGCGCTCACGTCACGGTTTGAGATAGATAATCTCAAGAATGCGATCCGGCTCTTTTTTACAAAAACGATCCGAAAACGTCCTATCGAGACTCTCTCGCCATATATTCTCCGCGAGAAGATCCACTATGACATTGCTGTTGATGAGATAGTGAAATCAGAGAACATTGATGAGATCGTTCATAACCTGTCAGAAACTCCCTATGCACGAATAGTAGAAGATCATAGGGCGAGCATTGAAAAAGATCTCTCCCTGTTTCCGCTCGAAGTCGCCCTCGACAGGTTTTACTATCAAATACTCACTTCAGAGGCTCTCAAGCTCACACCCCGCGACAGGAAGATAGCCCTGCGGCTTATCGGGATCGAAATCGACATACAGAATATTGACTGGATAATCCGATTCAAGACCTTTTATGATCTTCCGATAGAGACGGTTATTGGCCTTGTTATTCAGGGAGGGCAGATGCTTCCTTCACAGTCGATAAGGGATGCATATCTATCCCAAAACCCGAAACTCATTCTCGGTGATATTATCAACAAATACTATCCCGGACTCTCCAGTATGCTTTCTCTGCAGGGCTCCGATACCGGTACACGCCTTCTTCTCATAGAACGTATTCTCGATGCGATCATGTCTTATGAGATCCGGCGCATACTGGGAGGGTACCCTTTCACGATTGGCATCCTTCTTTCCTATTTCTTGCTGAAGAGAAAGGAGATGAGGAGGATAATGATGATCCTTAATGCGAAGCTGTACAATCTGCCGGAAGACCGGATAAGGGCTGCCCTATGATATTGACCACACGCATGATAAGGCTGTTTGCGGTTGTTCTCCAGCGTAGTATGGAGGATGTAACGGAAGAACTCTTGCGGCAGGGGGTGATGCAGTTTATCAAGATGAGTGAGGTAGCTCCGGTTGAGCCGAATATGGTCGTCGATGTAAGCCCCGGGGGTTCTCTTGAGGGGCTCGCTGATTCAAAAAAGCGGATAGAAGGTTTTTTAGATGCCGTGGGGTTTACCCCTACAATGCCGGAGGAGATTGACCTGAAAAACCTCAGAAAGTTAGATCTTGATGAGGAGAGAAAGAGGATCGATAAAGTCGTCAATGAGCTTCAGAAAATCAAGGAGAAGCAGCGTAGTGTCCAGCGGGAGTTGCAAGAGATCGATGATATCAGACAGCAGGTTTCACTCTACGGCAGAGGGATCTCAAAGGAGGCCCTTTCCTCTAAATACTCATTTATTTCACTCAAGTTCGGAAATGTGCTCTCATCGAATCACATGATTTTAGAAAGACGGCTCAAAGAGGTCCCCTCGGTACTCCTCACGATTGGCGAGGGGTCTTCTGATATGGGCTTGTTGCTCGTCTCAATGAAACGTGACCATGAGAAAATTGATACTATTCTAAGGGAAGTGGGATGGAAAGAGGTTGAGCCGCCGCAGCTTGGTAAGGGCCTCAAAGAGGACGTTGCTCGTGACCTCAACAAAAGGCGCGAGCTGTTGCAGAAGACAGGTGAGAACCTTGAAAGAGAAACGAAAGAGCTCATCGGGAAAAATAGAGATGTACTGAACGATATATGGGTGCATATAAGGCTTAATGAGCTGTACGCCACCATACAGTCTTACTTTAAAAAGACCGCACACACAGTGATCTTTACAGGCTGGATTCCGCTCGATAAGAGGGTATCAGTTGAAAAGGGTATCATGAAGGCGACAGGAGGCAAATGCTATCTCGAATGGCACCATCCCGCCCTTGGCGAGAAAGAGAGCGATCTACAGCATGTACCCGTTCAGTTTCGTAACCCCCGGTTTCTCGCACCATTCCAGATGCTCGTGAAAAACTTTGGAGTCCCGGAATACGGTACAATAGACCCCACCCCCTTTATAATGGTTACGTATCTCAGTATGTTCGCGTTGATGTTTGGCGATGTCGGACAAGGTGCCGTTCTTCTTCTCCTCGGGATACTCGCAGCCATTGGCTTTAGAAAAAAGAAAGAAAATATGGTAAACCTGGCAAGGCTCATTTCCTTTTGCGGAGCAGCATCGATAATCGGAGGAGTACTCTTCGGGTCATATTTCGGGATGAGGTTAGTAAAGCCGGTATGGTTTGATTTTCATGGAATCATTTCAGGGGAACCGTACGGGGGTTCGCATATAAAAGACCTATTCAATATACTTGCGATTGCAATCTACTTCGGGATTGCTGTGATAGCGGCGGGCCTTATCTTTAACTGGATCAATATGCTGAGGCAGAGGCATTGGATGAAGCTGTTTCTGGACAAGGGCGGTATTATCGGCGGATGGTTTTATGGAGGCGGGATATACGTCGCAAGTTATATGGTAAAACATGACTATCGCCAGTTTCCTGGGGTGTTCTTGCTGTTTTTACTTGTCGGACTCCCTGCGCTGCTCATGTTGGTAAAAGGTCCATTAAAGTTCTTACATGACAGTAAGAAGCAGTTCACACTCATGACACCGCTGAACTTTCTCATGGAGTGGATTGTGGAGCTGCTGGAGCTGTTCAGTGGGTACCTGTCCAATACGCTCTCTTTCATGCGAGTTGCCGGACTGGGTATAGCACACGCGAGCCTGATGATCGCGTTCTTTGAGATCGCACGTATGGCCAATGGGGGGGGCAAAGGGCCTCCGTACAACCTATGGTACTTTCTCATCCTTCTGGTTGGCAATGTGCTCGTGATAGGCCTTGAAGGCCTTTCTGCAGGGGTCCAGGCTCTGCGACTTAATTACTATGAATTTTTCTCAAAGTTTCTTCGCGGTTCCGGTGAAGCATATTCCCCCATTTCACTAAGAAGCCGTTGAGATCAGAGGAGGAAGAAAATGGAAAACATGAAAAAGAGATTGAAAAAAAGGATTCTGCTGAGTGTGGTAATAGTATTTGCTGTTCTTACTGTGGTGAGTATGGTTTCAGGCTATAAGACATTTGCTCAGAAGACAGATGTGCAGACTACTGTGAGTGCGGTTTCACAAAGGGACCCGTCAGCAGTGAAGTTCGGGTTCATTGCAGCGGCGGTTGCCTTTGGAATGGGTGCGCTGGGGGCTGGAATTGCGATTGCCAATGTCGGGGCTGCTGCAATGGGTGCAATTGCCGAAAAACCGGAGATCGCTGGCCAGGCACTGATATTCATCGCTCTTGCAGAGGGTCTCGTAGTGTTTGGTTTCATTACTGCACTTATGATCCTGGGAAAGGTGTAGGGGTACAATGAAATACTTCATTGTCGGTGATGAGGATGCGGTGCTCGGGTTTGGAATGGTTGGCGTCGAGGGTCAAATCGTGCACGGTCTTGAAGAGGCGGAACAGGCTTTCAAGTCCGCCCTCGAGGATAAAGAGATTGGTATCATTATCATTACTGAGAGGGTTGCAGACTCGATACGGCCTGCAATTGAGCGGTTTGTCTATACCGAGAGTTTTCCCTTGATCGTTGAGATCCCTGACTATAGGGGGCCTATTACAGGAAGGCCTGGGATACGAGAGTACGTGAACGCCGCGATAGGGATTTCACTATAGAGAGGCGTCGGGTTATGGAAGAAGAGTATAGTGGAAAAAAGCTTCTGATCTCAGGGATCACTGAGGATGCCGAGAGAGAGGCTGAGAGGATCGTTGCAGAGGCTGAAAAAAAGGCGCAGGAGCTGCTGGAGTCTGCAAAGAAGCGGGCATCTCGCCTCCTGGAAGATGCAAAAGCCAGGGCACTGGATCAATCGGAAAGGGTAAGGGCAAGAGTCCTCGGCGGTGTGGAAGTCGAAGTACAGAGGAGGGCGATGGTAGTGAGGGAGAATGCTGCTGCCGGAATCCTCGAACAGGTGAGAGAAGGGCTGCTCAATCTGAGGACTGGACCTGAATATCGAAAGGTACTCATAGGCTGGATTGTCGAGGCTGCAATCGGACTGGGTACAGACGGTCTGTTTGTAAACGGTTCAAAGTATGAGCGCGATGAGATGGATGAACGCCTGCTGAGCGAATCAATGAGAGAGGTGAAGAAACTTACCGGACGTTCGGTCAAAATTGGCTTGGCTGATAGCCCTCCTCTCACCTCTCAGGGTGTCGTGGCCCGGTCAGAGGATGGAAGGACTGAATTCAGCAACCGGATCGAGAACCGGCTGCAACGGAAACGGAGGGCAATTCAGCAGTTGCTGTATGATAGGCTCTTCGAACACGGGGGAGAGGATGAATGATGTCGTTCTCTAAAAGGCACGATTCACGGGCCGATCTTCGCATGAGGCGCTGTTATGAGTGAGAGAATAGTCGGAGAGGTGAGAAGGATAAACGGTCCCGTAATAGAGGCAAGCAACGTTACCGATGGTATAATGTTCGAGCTTGTTAAGGTGGGTGAAGACAGGCTGGTCGGCGAGCTGGTAAAGCTCGAAGGAAGTAACGCGGTTATTCAGGTTTATGAAGATACAACAGGAATCGCACCGGGAGACCCGGTATTCGGAGAGGGCATACAGCTCTCTGTTGAGCTCGGGCCCGGGCTTATTGGAACGATATACGACGGGATTCAGCGCCCTCTCGAAAAAATACGAGATATGTCGGGCATATACATAAAACGGGGATTTCAGCTGCCCTCCCTTGAAAGAGGGAAGAAATGGCTCTTTACCCCGGGCGTTGAACAGGGCACTCGCCTCTCTGGAAGCGAAATTCTGGGAACTGTGCAGGAGACCCAGAGAGTAGAGCACAGGGTGCTTGTTCCTCCTTTCATCGCAGGCACACTGAAATCGATTGTAGCCGAGGGAGAGTATTCAGTTGACGAGAGTGTGGCCGTCGTTCGTACTGCAAATGGCGAACAGGAGCTTACGCTCATGCACAGGTGGCCTATACGTGTGCCGCGCCCGATCACAGAAAGGCTGCCGTTTGAAGCACCGCTTATTACAGGACAGCGGGTAATCGATACCCTCTTCCCCATAGCAAAGGGTGGAACAGTAGCGATACCCGGTGGATTCGGCACAGGAAAAACCATGACACAGCAGGCTCTGGCCAAGTGGAGTGATGCCGATCTTATCGTATACATTGGATGCGGCGAGCGGGGAAATGAGATGACAGATGTGCTCACCGAGTTTCCTCGTCTGCTCGATCCGCGCACTGGAAGAACGCTCATGGAGCGGACTGTGCTTATTGCAAATACTTCCAATATGCCTGTTTCAGCACGTGAAGCCAGTATATATACCGGAGTAACCATCGCTGAATATTTTCGTGATCAGGGGTACCACGTCGCCGTAATGGCTGATTCTACATCACGTTGGGCGGAGGCTCTCCGCGAACTTTCAGGAAGAATGGAGGAGATGCCGGCGGAGGAAGGGTTTCCTGCATATCTCCCGACGAGAGTTGCCGAGTTCTACGAGCGCGCAGGGTACATGATGACAAAATCCGGCATGAGAGGGTCCGTCTCAATAATCGGTGCTGTGTCCCCACCCGGAGGCGATTTTTCCGAGCCTGTTACCCAGCACACGAAGCGTTTCGTGAGGTGTTTCTGGGCACTCGACCGCGGTCTCGCTAATGCGCGCCATTATCCTTCCATATCGTGGCTCTCAAGCTACAGCGAATATCTCCCCGAGATCAGTAGATGGTGGGAAAACAATGTGGATACTTCACTGGTGAAGGACAGAGAGGAGATAATGGACCTCCTGCAGAAAGAGGCGCGGCTCCAGCAGGTCGTCAAGCTCGTTGGGCCTGATGCACTGCCTGACACACAGCGATTTGTGCTCGATGTAGGGACGCTTTTCAAGAACGCTTTTCTCCAGCAGAATGCATTTGACAAGATAGACATGTTTACGACAATGGAGAAACAGGTAAAGATGCTTCATATCATCCTCTCATACTGGAGGAGGGGTTCTGAAGCAATAAAACGCGGGGTTACACTCGTCAAGCTTAGAAGAATGAAGGTCTATCAGGATATTTTGAAGATGAAATATACTGTGCCAAACGAAGATTTAAGCGAGCTGGATAAGATCGGGGAGCGCATCGAAAGGTCGTTCGATCAGCTGGGGGCGCTGTATGCCTGAAAAAAAGATAGGGGAGAAGCAATACAGAGAGCTATTGAAGGGCCGCGAGTATATCGGGGTTGATAAGATAGATGGGCCTCTCATATTTATCAGCAAAACACACCCTGTTGGATACAGGGAGCTTGTAGAGTGTATTGATACCGAAGGGAAAGTCAGACCTGGAATAGTGCTCGAGTCTTCTAAGGAGGTGGTAGTCGTCCAGATTTTTCAGGGAACGACAGGATTGACGATCCCGGGGACGAAGATGCGGTTTACCGGTGAGCCGCTTTTAGTGCCTGTATCAAAACAGATGCTTGGGCGCGTATTCAACGGACTCGGGGAACCGATCGATGGAGGCCCGCGTCCAAAGGGGGATGTTGAGCTGAATGTGAACGGAATGCCGATCAATCCGACAGCGCGACAGTACCCCCGTGATTTCATCCAGACAGGAATTTCTATTATCGATGGCATGAACACGCTCATCAGGGGTCAGAAGCTCCCAATATTCTCAGGCAACGGGCTTCCGCATAACGAACTTGCGGCTCAGATTGCGAGGCAGGCGAAGGTCATCGGACAGGAGGCTGAATTTGCCTGTATATTTACGGCAATGGGAGTCAAACACGACGTTGCGCAGTATTTCATACGCTCTTTTAAAGAGAGCGGAGTGCTGACGAATGTTGCACTCTTCCTCTCCCTCGCAGATGATCCATCGATTGAAAGACTGATCACTCCCCGTACGGCACTGACCCTCGCTGAGTACCTCGCATTTCATGAAGGCATGCATATTCTCGTTATTATGACTGATATGACCAATTATTGTGAGGCATTGAGAGAGGTGTCTACTATCAGGGGGGAGATACCTTCGCGCAAGGGATATCCCGGATACCTCTATTCCGACCTTGCCGAGATCTATGAGCGTTCAGGTATGATCAAAACGAGCGACGGATCGATTACATCGCTTCCCATTCTTACTATGCCCAATGACGATATCTCGCATCCGATTCCCGATCTAACGGGCTATATAACAGAAGGGCAGATTGTCTTCGAAAGAGAGATGTTTGGCAGGGGAATCTATCCTCCGGTTGCAGGGCTGCCCTCACTCTCCAGGCTCATGAAGGATGGGATAGGAGAGGGGATGACACGGGAGGATCATCCCCATCTTGCGAGCCAGCTCTTTGCGGCATATAGCTACGTGAGGGAAGTCAGAAACCTCGCGTCTGTGATCGGGGAGGAGGAGCTCACGCCGCTCGATAAGAACTACCTCGAGTTCGGTAAAGAGTTCGAGCGAAGGTTCGTCACGCAGGCAATAGATGAGGAAAGGGATATAGAAAAGACCCTCGATCTCGGATGGGAGATGCTTCGACTCCTTCCCGCTGAGGAGCTGCATCGCATGACAGAGGAGGAGCTGGAGAAGTATTACCACGGATAAAGAAGAGCAGTCAATCCGTTCAGGCAGTGTGTGCTCTGGATTGGTAGGGGCGGCTTGTCATTTTGTGAATAAAGGACTCTTATGGAACAGTATCAATTAGCTCCGACGAAGACTAACCTGATCAAGCTCCGTGATGATCTCAAGTTTGCGCACCTCGGCTATGAGCTGCTCGATCAGAAGAGGAACATACTAATTGTGGAACTCCTGGCGCTCGTTGATCAGGCTGTTGATTTCGAGAATCGAATATCAGAAGCCCTCAAAAAGGCATACTCCACGCTCCAGGAGGCGGTGCTCAGGATCGGGAAGATCAAAGTACAGCAGATCACAACAGCCGTGAATATTGACGTCGATATACGTATTGGAATACGAAGGGTCATGGGTGTCACGCTCCCGGTCGTTGATACAGATTTCAGGGAGCGGGCGCCGTATTTCAGTCCGACCGGAACAACGTACTGGATTGACAGTTCCCTCGATTCCTTTAAAAGTGTGCTTAAACTCATGGGAAAGATGGCAGAGCTGAAAATCTCTGTTCTGCGTCTTGCGAGTGAAGTGAGAAAGATGATACGAAAGGTAAATGCACTCGAGAAGATTGCTATTCCGGAAATGAGGGATACGGTATCATATATAGAGAACAGGCTTGAAGAAAATGAACGTGATATGTTCGTATTGATGAAGCTTGTGAAAAAGCGACTTGAAGAGAAGAGGGTCCATATTAAAACGGAGAAGAATAGTGGATAGTCCCATTGAGAAGATAATGGTTTATATCGACGGGACGGAGCAGTCCATCACTGCGGCGCAGTATGCGCTTTGTCTGACCAGAGTTACGGGGGCGCAGCTGATTGCGTTGTATGTAATCGATACCAAAGCCTTGGATGATCTATTGAAGGCGAGGATATTTCTAAAAGAGGAGCAGATGGAGTATGAGCGCGATCTCGAGGATGATTCGAAACGGTATCTGAACCATGTTCGTGAGCTTGCGCAACAAAAGGGGATGAGGGTAGAGACGAAGAGCGTAATGGGAAGCGTTTATCGGGAGATAGTGAGGGAAGTGAAGGAGGAAGGTATTGATCTTCTTATCATAGGGGAACTGTCGCGAATCAAGAGCAGGAGGGATGAGTTCTACGACCAGACAGAGAGGGCGATGCGCGCTGTCCGATGCTCGGTACTGATTGTAAAGAATGAGGACAGGGTGTGGGAGCTCTATGAATCCCTTTAGGTAGGAGGATGATGATCTGACAATGAAAACATCGCGGTATCTCGAAAGGGGCCTCTTTTGTACCCCCGGGACGCGGTACATGCCTGGAAAGGTGCACGAGAGGCGTTATTAATAAAGAGATGTCGCATGACAGTAAAGAAAAGGGAGCGAGGGAAGCAGGGCAGGCTGCTTCGCAAGGGAATGGTCTGAGTGCTCCCTCACGGAGGGCCCCCACGGAGGGCTCCCGCGGGGGGGGTACAGAAAAATACCGTGGACGTGGGCAGAACAGTTGTATTACATTTCGGTAGTTAATGTCAGTACTCGAGGCAGCATATGGCACTAGTAGAGCTTATCGCACCAGAAGTCGTGAAGGTCCCATTACTCGCAGATACCAAATCAGAGGTGTTGCGCGAGCTCGTGGAGATTTTACAGGATGCAGGGAAAATAAAGGACGTCTACGGCGTTCTCGAGGCGATTCAACGCCGAGAGGAGATGGGGAGCACCGGCCTCGAGCTCGGGATCGCCGTTCCCCATGCAAAGACGGATAGGGTGGACAGACTGACAATGGCAATCGGTGTATCAAAAGACGGGATCGAATTCGATGCCCTCGATGGAAAGCCGTCAATGCTCTTCTTCCTGATGCTCGCGCCGCCGGATCAAACCGGACCGCACCTCGAGGCCTTAGCCGAAATCGCCAAACTGGCAAAATCAAGGGAGTTCTGCAGCGCCCTGATGAGTGCCCACTCTCCTGACGAGGTGGTAAGGTTATTTCGTGAGGAGTAACACCCTCTACGGCTTGATAACGACCTTCAGCGCCTCTCTATTCCTAATAAGTTCAATCCCCTTGAAAAAGTCATCGAGGGGAAGCGTGTGTGTAATAAGAGACTTCGTGCTGATCTTCCCGGCCGAAAGAAGAGTTACTGCTTCCCAATGGTTTTTTGCAGTCGAGTCACTGGCACCGTATAGTTCGAGCTGGCTGTAGTGAATACGGTTCACGTCGATGCTGAGGTTCGGATTATCCTTTGGAACGCTCGCGAAGAGGCTCACGCGTCCCGCTTTTGCAACGATCCTGAATGCAAGCTCCACTGCCTCGAGTGTTGGAGCTGCATTGATTACCATATCCGCCCCCTTCCCTCCGGTAAGATCCATAACCTCTTCGGACGGGTCGGCTTCCTCGCTGCATATGAGGTGGTCTATATTGAACGGTTTTGCCGTTTCGAAGCGCCGTTTTGACCTCTGAACGAGAATTGTCGTCATAGCCCCACGCGCCTTCGCTGCTTCGGCCTGAAGCAGACCGAGAGGACCCGCCCCGATTACAACGACTGTATCTGGAAAACCTACCCCTGCGATATTCTGGGAGTTGATGACACAGCCGAGGGGTTCGCTCAATGCACCGTCATCGTCGGAAAGATTGTCCGGAATCTTCATGAGGTTCCCGTGTACGATGCCCCTCTGTGGGATCTCGACAAATTCTGCGAACGCACCGTCTATCCAGGTCCCTACAGGAAGCTTGTCAGCGCAGAGATTGTAGAGTCCTCTCCTGCACATTGTACATCTCCCGCAGGGCAGGGTAGTCGCGAGCGTGACCCTGTCTCCGGGTTCGAATCCTTTGATATCTTTCCCGACTTCGTACACACTCCCGACGAATTCATGCCCCAGTACCACCGGCGGTTTGATGCTGGAGATACCGATAGTATACGCCTTCACATCTGTGCCGCATATTGCGCATGAGTGTACCTTTACCACTACGGTATTATTCTTTGCCCTCGGGCGCTCGATATCCTTAAGAGTAACTTTATCTAATCCTTCGTAAACAATGGCCTTCATAGGACCCTCCGTGTTTATTGTCATAACAGGTTGTTGACCGTTGTGGAAATTATTATCATTTTTTGATATACTAAGGTAAATAAAACAGAACAGTGGAATGCTGTCATGGTGGATATAATAATCGATTTCTTTATTAAAGTATACAGCTCTGTGGGGCTGCAGGGCTTCGGAATCGGGCTTGTGCTCGTCGTAGGTTCTGTATGGATTTCCCTTTTCTTACGAAAAAAGCTCAACCCGTTCAGAAGGGCAACGTCACTGTACGAGGCCGGGCACCTTAAGAGGGCATTTTCTTTGCTTCTCCTGGAGCTCGAGAAAAATCCCCGGAACAAGCAGGCTCTCCTCATGAGGGCAGAGATACACATACAGCAGGAGGAGTACAGTGATGCGGAGAGATGGTACTACCGACTGATCGGTCTGAAGAAGCCGGGAGATGGAATCGATACCTTCGATATAAAGCAGAGGCTTTTAAAGCCTCTCTACCATGAGCAGAAACTCCTCGACCTGCTTAATCTGTCAAAAGAGATCCTGCATACGGAGAAAAACAGCCCTCCTGCCCTCTACTACCTCGG
>DATKZJ010000203.1:0-7460 GCA_035527995.1 Spirochaetota bacterium
ATCATCAACCACAAGGATTTTTTTAGTTTTCTTAATGCTGTTTTCTTTCACTATCCTTCTTAGATCCGATCAATAAAGAATTATTGATAAGGAGTAGCTTGTTGAGTTACTCCTTCTTTCACCTTCACGTAAAAAAGAATGGAGCTCCTTTTCCTATTATCGGGAACGTGGTAATAATAAAATTAGCTATTTTTTTAAAGTTGACAAGAACAAGAGGATTCGATCATAAATAGTATTAAGTATAGCAAGACAATAACCGAAAATATTGATGTCGGTGCAATAAACTAGTTCCCCTCCCATAACAGTATTGCATCCGATAAGACTAGCGTTCGCGCTAGTCTTTTTTTATATCCAGCCAGTAAGCGGTTTTATTAGATAAACACTTTCTTTCAAGATTAATTTTTCACCACACAGGACTAACGCGCGCTAGTCTTTTTTTATATCCTGCCAGCTACAAGAGCATTTGCTATAGTGAATTACACAGCACCTTGAAATCCGATCCGCCTCGCAGTAATACATCAGGTTCATCTCACAAATCGATGCAATAAATTATGGATATACTAACCCCCATTTCTCACACAGGAATGGGGGGTTCAATCCCCATTCCTTCGGAAGGAACGGGGCTTTTGGCGCTTTTCTCACCGTACACTTTATTTGTTACAGCTGCGAGGGTCATCATTTAATCCCCTTGCTATGCAATTTGTGAGAAAACCGCACTAATCTTACTGTGTCAGCGGTTGTTCCATACTTGTCTTCATAGTCGAAATAACAGTTAGTAAGAGATTTTCACTGAATCGGAGAAGAACCATACATCAGATCTGTTACTGCCGCTCCTTTATACCTATCGTATATACCTATCGTATATGCCAGGCTCTCGCAGGCACCTTTAAAACCTTATGCAATCCGCTACCATCATCCCACGAAGGTGGCATACACGCCAGTCTGCCGGCTCCTGATTTAATAGAGCTTGACTTTCATTTTTTGATTTATTAACGTTGGAGTTGATCTACGCAAAAAGGCACACCGGGTAATCAACAAGTCATGAAAAAACTGAGGAAGATAGAAAAACTACTCATTTCCATACTCCTGTTGCTCACTATTGTGCTGGGTACCGGTATGGGAATCTTTGTCTCTTCCTTCATGGGTGTCTACGAAATAGCGAAGCTCGAGAACTTCAAACCGGAAATTCCATCGAAGATATACGACAGGAATGGAGTTCTCATCAGTGAGCTTTTTACCGTAAAGCGCGAGCCGGTAACCTTCGAGCAGATACCAAAGGACCTCATAAACGCCGTTCTCGCCATAGAGGACATAAACTTCTACACGCACAAGGGAATACACCTGAAACGGGTGCTCGGGGCCCTCATTGCAAACATCAAGACTGGGAGCAAAACACAGGGCGCGAGCACCATAACAATGCAGCTGGCACGCACACTCTTTACGGGGAGGGAAAAAACCTGGGCAAGAAAACTCAAGGAAAGCTGGCTGGCCCTCAAGATTGAGAAGAACTATTCAAAGAACGAGATCCTCACTCTATACTGCAATCAGATATATTTCGGTCACGGAGCATACGGTGTCGAGGCCGCCAGTCAATTCTATTTCAACAAGTCCATACAGGACCTCACCCTCGCGGAGTGTGCGCTTCTAGCCGGTCTCCCGCAGTCACCGAACCGTCTCTCTCCGCTAAAAAATCCACATCTCGCCCGTAAGCGTCAGGAGCTCGTTCTGGAGAGCATGGTAGATCTGGGGATGGCGAGTCAGAACGACGCATCCGATTCCTTTCAGGACTTCTGGATAAATTTTCGGCTCCAGATGCGCTCTCCGTCGCAATCCGTCCACAAGCTCGCCGAGAACAGGGCTCCCCATTTCGTCGAATATGTTCGGCAGCAGCTCGAGACTCTCTACGAGTCTGAAAGGATCTACACCGATGGACTGAAGGTGTATACTTCACTGGACCTCACACAGCAGACACTCGCTGATCAGTACCTTCAGGAAGGACTCGAAAGACAGAACAAGGTCTATAAAATCACGATGGACAGAGTAAAACAAACGCTCGACAGGCGAATCCTGGATTCCCTCGATATGCTCACATTGATATTCGACCTGAACAAGATTACTATTGGGGAGAACAAAAACGAGGAGAGGATTCTACACCACCTCAACGACAACTTTATTGCCCCGCTTGCCATGCTCTCTTACCTGCTCAACAGTGAACCGATAAATCGGGTTATCGGGACGTCATACACCACAGACCTCAGGGCGGGAGAGTTTCAGAAGGTCGAAGGTGCAATCATCGCCATAGAACCTAAAACCGGATACATCACAGCTATGGTCGGTGGAAGCAATTTCAGCGAGGACAACCAGATAAACCGTGCGACCCAGATACACCGGCAAACAGGCTCAGGTTTCAAGCCGTATATCTATACGACAGCTATTGATACAAAGATATTCACTCCGGCCTCCATTATAATCGACAGCCCTGTCGTGTTCTTCGACGGTGATACGGAGTGGATACCTGATAACTACAGCGGGACATACCTCGGGAAGATGAGGCTGAGGGAGGCTCTCCGAAGATCGGTGAATGTAGTAACGGCGAAGATAGTCGACCGGCTCGGTGTCGATACAGTAGTAAAGTACTCGGCCAACCTTCTGGGCATAGAAGGGGCCGAAGAGATCAAACGCCGAATCCCAAAGGTGTATTCGATCGCGCTCGGAGTTGTGGAGCTCTCTCCGTATGAACAGGCAAAAGGCTTTGCGACTTTTGCAAACCACGGCAAAGAGGTAACACCGATCTCTATACTCTATGTTCTCGACCGTGACGGAAACCTCATTGATAACTTCGAAGCGCAACTCAGGAAAGAAGAGGTTAAAAAAGGCAGACGGCAGGTTATCTCCGAGCAGACCAACTTCATTATGGTCGACATGCTGAGAGACGTGCTTCGACCGGGAGGAACTGGGTACAGGGCGGCAACAGCGAACGAATTCGACCGGCCGGCTGCCGGCAAAACGGGCACGACGCAGAACTGGAAGGATGCATGGTTCACGGGGTTCACACCCGACCTCGTCACTTCCGTATGGATCGGATTGGACAGGAACTCCATCTCACTCGGGAGAGGGCAGGCCGGAGGAGTCGTCGCCGCACCGATATGGGCAAAGTTCATGAGAGACGCGCTCCGGGACAAGCCCGCTACCTGGTATTCCCGTCCCAAGGGAGTTTATGCGATAAAAATATGTAAAGACTCCGGACTCCTTCCGACAAAGGACTGCAGGAACACTATCGTCGAGTACTTTTTGGAAGGCACGATCCCAAAAGATTACTGTTACGAATGCGGGAAGCGGACGAAGGACGAAAAGTTCAATGTCGATATCTTCAAAAAACGTAAGCGCGATTCAGAAGGCGATAGTGGACACAGCGTCGTCAACGAGCCGGAAAGCCCTTCGTTTAAAAACTCGGATTTCGGAGAAGAGGGTGCCATATTCGGCGATGTCGACTACTATGAGCCCCTCCCGGACGAATCGATCCCTCCAGTTACAGAGGACTACGGCCTCTCTCCCGATATCGATTGGGAGGGGCAGCCGGACCAGCCCGTGGGAACCGACCTCTCCACGGAAACGTACACGCCACCCTCGGAGGGCGCACCACCCGAGGGTGGCGAAGACACCCCGTTTCTTGTAATTGAATAACCGCTCCTCCTAACGCACGCAGATCTCACCGTCATGGAATCTTCTCTTTTAAATGGGAAAAAACGTCCTTTATGTATATCTTCTGATAATAGAGCAATAAGACAGGGCGCAATGCCGGCGACAGGGAAAGGAATGCACAATGCCCCTCACTGGAAAAAGAGAATTTCGATTCGTTTACACCGGGGAGAACGACAGTTTCACTAATATGGCAATGGACGAGGCCGTCATGACAGGTTTACAGGAAAAAACCTCGCTCCCCCTTCTGCGGTTATACAAGTGGAATCCTCCCACGATAACAATAGGATACTTCCAGAAGGCAGAGGACATAGATTTAGACCGGTGCAGAAAAGACGGTATAGGTGTCGTTCGAAGGCTGACCGGAGGACGGGCCGTACTTCACTGGGAGGAGCTTACCTACAGCATACTTTTCTCTGAAGAGGATTTCACGCCCTTTCAAAAGAAACAGATATTCACATTCATCGCGGGCTGTCTCGTAGACTCCCTGTCGCTTCTGGGAATAAGGTCAAACATCGCCGAGAAATCCCGCGGCAACCTGAAGTCGGCGGACTGTTTCGCGGCGCCTTCGCAGTTCGAAGTGGAGTCTGCCGGACAACAGAAGCTCATCGGAAGCGCCCAGACAATAAAAGAGGGGGTGGTGCTCCAGCACGGCGCAATCCCCTACTCGGGACGATACACGGACATTGCAAAGTACCTGCGGTATGACACTGATTCGCCCAAGAGCGCATCGTATCTAAGCCGTATAGCGGGGAAACAGGTCGCGGACGATGAGCTTTTAGCTGCTCTCCGCGAGGGTTTCTCCCGTCACCTGCCGCTCGTCGAGGGCGATCTCACCGATGAGGAGAGAGCACGTACGGCACAGCTCGCAGAGGAGAAATATTCTAAAGCCGAGTGGATGTTCAGGAGATAACGGCCTCGAACATCGCCGTCACATTCTCAACCGGCACCGTGGACTGGATGTTATGAACGTTATTAAAGATATATCCCCCTCCTTTGCTGAAGATCCCGACATTCCGCCGCGTTTGTTCCCTCACCTCCTCAGGGCTTCCGAATGCGAGCGTTCCCTGAGAGTTTACCGCTCCGCCCCAGAAGACAAACCTGTCCCCGTAGTTCTTCTTCAGTATTTCCGGTTCCATTCCTCCGGCGGACACCTGAACCGGATTAAGTATGTCCACCCCGGCCTCATAAAAATCGTCTAGAAACAGTACGATTGATCCGCAGGTATGGTAGAAGGTCTTCCAGGTGGTGTGTTCGTGCACCCAGTCGTTCATCCTTTTGTGGAGCGGCTTCCAAACCTCTCTATAGACGGCAGGAGATATGAACGGTCCGTTCTGTGAGCCGAAATCCGTACCGCTCATCGTGACCACATCGATGCGGTCACCGACCGCTTCAAGGTACAACTCGATGTTCTTCATCCCGAGCTCCATCTGGTACGCAAAGATATCCCTGATGTAGCTCTTCCGGGTCACTATGGAAACGTACCACTCCTCCGGGTCGCGCACCCCCTCCGGCTTGGCTACATCAAGACCGGGGACGATTGCGATGTCTCCGAAGCCTGCCCCCCAGTAGTTACCCACAAGCGAGTACTCTGTATTCTCGTAGTACATGCGGGAGGTCTCTTCCAGGTATCGCAGATCTTCTTCGGAATACAGCGAATAGGTCTGCTCTACCCACTTCTTGGGGTTGAGCCTTTTTTCGTCTATCGGAGGCTGACGGACAATGGCATCGAAGTAGTATCCGTCCTTCGGCATCCTCGCAGAGGGTTCGGCGCTGCGGTCGCCTTTCGGGTACTGTACGATATCGCCGCTGGGAAGAACATCATATTCGAAGTTGCCCGATATGAGAACCTCGGTCCCGTCAAACATTCGGAAAGGCTTCCACCGCTCGTTTTTGTATCCGAAAAGCGTAACAGGAAGCTGAATACCGTATGTATCGATATTGAGCCGTTTTTTTACAGTCTCCTCGACCTCCGCAAGCATCTGGTATGGCTCGTACACCTTTATTTCGCCGCCCGTGATCCCGAGATACTCCTTCAGCTTCCGGTACATCACCGCCTGGATGCCGGTGACAGGAGAGCTTCCGAGGTCTATCGGGACCCTGTCGGTTTCCTTGTGGTCGAGCGCGGACCTTACTCTTTCTCTCGATGTAAGCGGTCTTTCCATTTATAATCCTCCTGTACAGGTCTTTCGGAGAAGGATATCCCCGAATCGAGGACCACCGGCCTCCTGTTTGTATCCCGTATTTATACACCGGCGTGCAATTATCGATGTTACAAGAAGGAAGGCCTACCGCTAATTTTACCAGATAGTATGCAGAAAAGCTATCGCTTGTTTGCTGCTTTACGATGTGGAGATTTACAGTTTGGAGGGTTGCGCGAAGGAAAGCACTATTCCTGGCCCTGGGCCTTTCGCTTGCTCTGCACGATGCGGAACATCTCGTACAGGTCTTTCACGATGATGCGGTCTTCGTAGATCTGTATTTTACCCTGGTCGGCAAAACGGATGAGTACCTCCTTGACCCGGTTCACCTTCTCTCCGCACCAGTTGGCGATCTCTTCGATGTTCGTGCTGAAGGTCACATGGTCGTTCGCCTTGGGAGAGATGTTCTGGTTTTCGGCAAGCATGAGAAATGCGTCGTATACTTTAGACTCGATATCCGGGAGCGTAAGGATGAGGAGTCTGCGCTTTGCATCGTAGATGCGGTTCGAGAAGATCTTCAGTAGACGAAAAGCAAGCTGCGGATTGCCCTGGAGGAGGTGATTGAAGTTCTCCTTATTGAACCGCAGCACCTTGACCCTGTCGATTGCGATTGCGGTCGCACTGCGCGGCTGGTCTTCTAGGATTGCCATCTCTCCGAATATATCTCCGGGATGGAAGATATCGAGTGTCTTCTCCATGTCCGAGACGATCTTCGTTACCTTGACCCTCCCTTCCTGAAGAAAGTAGAATTCGTTCCCAGGCTCATACTCGCAGAAGAGAATATCGTTCGGCTGATAGGTAACGCCGAACTTGCTGAACATCGAACTATCCATCTTCATAGGCTCTTCCCGCTGTCGTCAACCCTTGAGGCTCGAAAGCTCCTTTTTCGCTTTACGGTCAACAGGTCCTTCCGGCAGCATCTTCAGCACCTTATTGAAGAAGAGAACCGCCTTGTCCTTGTTTCCCTGTAATTTATAAGCAACTCCAATGTTGAAGAGCGCCTCCTTGAGATTCTCATCCTTGGAGTAATTCTTTATCAAGTTGGTAAAGACGACAATCGCCTCCTTATACCGCTTGAGGGCTATGAAACATCGCCCCATCTCGAACTCGATCTTGGGGATATAGGCGCGCGAATCCTGGTCGATCGCACCGGAGGTATGAAGTTCTTTGAAAAGCTTGGACGCCTCTTCATATTTCTCCTGGGAAAAGAGGCTTACAGCATCATAGTATTTGGTCGCAATATCTACACCGCCTGTACCCTTCCCCCCGGATTCCATTTCGGCTTCGCCGAGATCTGTTTCCGACGTCGCCTCGGAGTATGCATCCCCGGACGAAACGTCCGTAGACGATATGTCCTTATCAGTCATGCTCGTATAGATTCCCAGCCCCTTCCCCTCCTGAGCGTCCTTCACTCCGTTGAGCCGCTCACGGGCCTGAGCCGCGTACCTTCCGTCTGTGTAGTGCTTGAGGTATGTCTCGTATGCGTACTGCGCCTGCTTGTACCTGTGGTTCTTGAGGTAATACTCCCCGATCTTGAATAGCTCACCCTGGTTGTCACCT
>DATKZJ010000204.1:0-7589 GCA_035527995.1 Spirochaetota bacterium
CTGGTGAATAATTAGTTAAATTGTCTAATAATGTATTTATAAAAGAAAGTGTTTACTTTGTAACTCATTAATTAGAAACTAATTATGGAGCTGTTGGTGATTGATGTATCTCTAAATGTTGCATTATTCACCAGCGACTAAATAGAACCTTAATACTGATTTTCTTGCCTTTTTGGCAAGGAAATATTTTAATCAAGAATGTGGCTTGTCCACATTAGAGGACCTTTATGAAGCATTTTATCACAACGTCAGATTATTCCGCGGAGGCTCTCGATGAGCTCATAGACCGTGCGATTCGGATGAAAGCCCTGAAGGAGAAGCCGAGCCTTCAGGGGAAAAACCTCATCCTTCTCTTTTTCAACCCTTCGCTGAGGACCCGCACGTCGTTCGAGTTCGCGATGCAGCAGCTCGGCGGCAACGTCGTGACCCTCAACACAGGCGGGGACACGTGGAAGCTTGAAAACAGAGAGGGAGTCGTGATGGACGGCGAGGCGGCGGAGCACAACAAGGATGCAGCCCGCGTTCTAGGAAGGTACGCAGACGCCATTGGAATTCGGGTGTTCGCCAAGGGCGAGTCGTGGAAGATCGACAGGGAGGACCCTGTGCTCGGTTCTTTCGTGAAATACGCAGGCGTGCCGGTAGTGAACATGGAGTCATCGCTTTACCACCCGAACCAGGCGCTCGGAGATATCATGACGATAAAAGAGCGGTTCGGAAAAGATATTCGGGATGTTCCTATCACTATCAGCTGGGCGAACCACCCCAATCCGCTTCCCATGGCTGTGGCAAACTCGATTCTTCTGGCGTCCTGCCACTTCGGCATGGATGTGAGGCTCGTACGGCCCGAAGGGTACGATCTCGACGAAATGGTGATGGAGAGGGCTTCTTCTCTCGCAAAACAATCAAAAGGGAGCATCAGGGTTACCGATAGTATAGAAGAGGGGTACAGGGGTTCGAAGGTGATATACGCCAAGAGCTGGGGGAGCATACGGTTCTACGGCGATAAAAAGAAGGAGAGGGAGTACAGAAAAAATCTCTCCGGATGGATCGTCGATGATAAAAAGCTCGCACTCACAGACGATGCGGTGTTCATGCACTGTCTGCCGGTACGAAGAAACGTGGTGGTGACGGATTCTGTACTCGACAGTAAAAATTCGATAGTATACGACGAGGCGGAGAACAGGCTTCATGTCCAGAAAGCCGTCCTCTGTCATCTTCTGGAAGGATAGACCCGTGGAAGACATCGGTATCCTCAAACAGGCTCTTCCCTACTTCAGGGAGTACAAGGGAAAGACATTTGTGATCAAGATCGGGGGGGAGCTCGTACAGAAGCTCGGGGTCATCGATGACATCGCCCAGGATATTTCCCTCATGCACCAGGTGGGGATCAAGACCGTTGTGGTGCATGGCGGGGGGCCCCAGGCCAACGAGCTCTCCGAGAGGCTCGGGATTACGCCGAAGATCGTCGAGGGGCGGAGGGTCACAGACGAACAAGCTCTCGAGGTGACGAAGATGGTCTTCGCCGGCAAGATCAACCACGAAATTCTCACAATCCTCAGAAAGCACGGATCAAAGGTAGTGGGTCTCTCCGGAATCGACGGGGATGTTGTAGTTGCGAAGAAGAGGGCTCCTGTGGAGGTTTTGGACAGGGCCACGGGAAAGAAGAACAACGTCGATTTCGGGCATGTCGGCGATATACGGGAAGTAAACGTGGAGCTTCTGCAGACGCTCCTCGCCGAGAGCTATATACCGGTTATCTCATCGATTGCGGACGACGGGGAGGGGAATATCCTCAACATCAACGCAGACACGGTGGCTGCAAAGATAGCAGTCGCCCTCGATGCCTATAAGTATATCACGATGACGAACGTAAGCGGGATCCTGAGGGACAGAAACGACCCTTCATCGAGGATCTCCTACATCTCCCAGGAAGATGCCGTCAAGCTGATCGAGGACGGTATGGTAGAGGGGGGAATGGCCCCGAAGGTGACGATGTGTGCCTGGGCCGTTGAAAACGGGGTGAAGAGGGTCCACATACTGAACGGCCTGGAGGCGGACTCTCTTCTTCGGGAGGTTTTTACCAAGAAGGGTATCGGCACGATGATCCTAAGGGGTGAGGACGTCGAGGAGTACAAAAGGAACGGATTCTGACCGCTTTTGGATAAAAAGGAGAGCTGTTTTGTCACTACGGGACGGGAGGCTGCAAAAACCGATTTCGGAAGGCTTCAGAGGGATGAATTCGTCCGTCGGGGTCGACAAACGCCTCTTCAGGGAGGACATCAGGGGTTCTGTAGCATACGCCAGGGCTCTTCGCAAAAAGGGGATCATCGGTAAGGATGAGGAAGAGCTCATAGTGAAAGGGCTTTTCGAAATAGAGGAGGAGATCGAGAAGGGGAGCTTCCTTTTCCGTGATGAGGACGAAGATATCCACATGAACGTCGAGCGCAGGCTCCACGAGAAAATAGGAGACGCCGCGTACAAGCTCCACACTGGCAGGAGCAGAAACGAGCAGATCGTGCTTGATGAGAGGCTCTATCTCATGCGGGTTTCTGACGAGGTGGAGAAAAAGATCGTCGAGACGATCCGGTCGATTCTGAAAAAGGCGCGAAAGAGCATCGATGTCGTTATTCCATCATACACACACCTGAGGCAGGCTCAGCCCGTGAGTCTCGCCCACCTGTTTCTCGCATACTGCCATGCCCTGAAAAGGGGAAGAGAGAGGCTTTTCGATTACAGAAAGAGGCTCGACAGGATGCCCCTCGGCTCCGGGGCGGTCGCAGGCTCGTCCATAGGGATCGACAGGGAGTTTTTAAAAACCGAGCTCGGCTTCTCCGAACTCACGAAAAACTCGATAGACGCGGTCTCGACGCGGGATTTCATACTCGAGTTCGTGTGGATCTGCACAGAGGTCTGCATCACCCTTTCCAGGATGGCTGAGGACCTTATCATCTTCTCTTCCGATGAGTTCGGTTTCTTCGGTATACCGGACGAGCTGTCCACGACCTCCTCCCTCATGCCGCAGAAGAAAAACCCCGACTCACTCGAGCTCATAAGAGGGAAGTCTGCGAGGGTAACAGGGAACCTCATCGCCCTCCTGACTCTTCTGAAAGGTCTTCCCTATACATACGACCGTGATCTCCAGGAGGACAAGGAGCCGCTCTTCGATACTGCGGACAGCACCCTCTCGGTCCTCGAAGTAATGAGAGGGGTTTTCCACGGGCTCGAGGTCAAGAAGGAAGGGATAAAAAAACGGCTCGAAAGGTCGAATGATCTCTTCTTTGCAACAGATATCGCAGACTGGCTCGTCGAGCGGGACATGCCGTTCAGAGAAGCCCACCGGAAAGTAGGAGAGGTCGTGCAGTACGCGGTAAAAGAGGGGCGCGCGCTCCGAGATATCGCCCTTGACGAGTACAAGCGGTTCTGTCCGACTTTCGATAAAAATATATACGCGCTGTTCGACTACGAGCGTTCGATAAACCGGCACGACGTCCCGGGGGGGACGGCCTTCAGGAGAATAGAGGAACAGATCGCGGCTCTTGAAAGCTCGGAGGCATAGCCTCCGAGAGCGTTAAACTCCGGGAGCTTTAAACCACTCAAACGATTATCGCGGTCCTGGGAATAATTTCCCGGGAAGGATAAAATCCCGCTCGTAAAAGGAGGATAGGATGGTTGAGTCCTTCATGAACCTAAACCCCGCAGTGCAGGCCCTCCTCGGCACAGTCTTTACGTGGTTTCTCACTGCGCTCGGTGCTTCGTGTGTCTTCTTTATGAAGAAGATGAACCAGAAGGTACTGGACCTCATGCTCGGCTTTGCGGCCGGCGTCATGATCGCTGCGAGCTTCTGGTCGCTGCTCCTCCCGGCCATAGAGATGTCCGAGGGGGGAAACATTCCGAAGTTCGTCCCTGCGGTCGTCGGCTTCCTCCTTGGAGGCGCGTTCCTCAGGGGAGTTGACATGCTTCTGCCCCACCTGCACCTCCACCTCCCGGTCGAAAAAGCAGAGGGGATCAAGACATCGTGGCAGAGGAGCATCCTCCTTGTCCTCGCGATCACCATTCACAATATTCCCGAAGGTCTTGCAGTCGGTGTCGCGTTCGGCGCAGTTGCCTCAGGGCTTCCGTATGCGACGATAGCGTCCGCGGCTGCGCTCGCGTTCGGTATCGGTATCCAGAACTTTCCCGAGGGGCTCGCTGTCTCGATGCCATTACGGCGGGAGGGACTGTCGAGGGGAAAGAGCTTCCTCTGGGGGCAGTTCTCGGGCATGGTGGAACCGGTGGCCGGGGTCCTCGGAGCGCTTGCGGTGATATTCGCCAGGCCGATTCTTCCATACGCCCTCTCCTTCGCTGCCGGGGCCATGATATTCGTCGTCGCCGAGGAGCTCATACCAGAATCACAGCGTGAGGGAACGGATATTGCGACGATCGGAGTGATGATCGGCTTCGCCATGATGATGCTCCTCGACGTTGCGCTCGGGTAAAAAAAGCCGGCGTAGCCTTCGGCACCGTATAAATATCCATGCATTTCATTGACATGATGATGGATCTGAACTCATGTCAAGGATGTATATGCCGACAGAGGGGGCTTTGCCGCCGACTCTGTAATCCATGGTCATGATGATCCAGCTGTTCTACTGTCCGTTTATGAGATTGAGCTGGGCGCGGCTGCCTTTAAAACCTGATGGAAGAGTGAGAGCTTTTTTCTGTCGGTCCGGAAGAACTTACAGTCACTATATGACCACTGCCCGAACGTATCATTGAGATTCCAGTCATCTCTACTGCGGTTTTCCCACGGATTGCATAATATAGGAGTTCAATGCCGACCACTAGTTTGCGGCGGGAAAAATGCTTATTTACGGAATGGGGATTTTAGCGCTTTGTTCACCGTAAACATTATTTTGTACATAAGACTTAAACTCATTGCTATGCAATCTGATTGCATAGCAATCTGATTGCAGCAATCTATGAGAAAATCGCATTAATTCTATATATATTAAAACTAGAATTAAACCCTGATAGTTGAACGGGTGCAGGAACCGATGCCTGCGTACCGTCGGTTATTCACCGGTTCTCTTGTCCGGGAGATGGAGAGGCTGAAGTGTCCCAGCTTGCCGGGGTCATTGCAGTCATATAGCCGCTGCTGCCGTCCCCGGCCCTCCTGCTCGCGTACAGGGATCCGATGGGATCTCCCTCCCAGCCGTACCCGCAGAGATCTTCGTAATCGTCCGGAAACTTGTCATCGACCGAGTAGCAGAGGCCGTCTATGAATGTATTCCCGCACAGGAGAGCGATTTCGTCTTTTGTTGTCGGAAGGTCCGTGTCTGAAATATAAAAGGTATTTCCCTCGATAGAGGCTTCGACGCTCCATACAACGAGTATGTACGTTCCTGCTACCTCCCACACGTCCTCTCCTCCCGAGATCGACGAATCGTCAGCGTCGAGATCCGTTACCACGAGGTTCTTTAGATTTCCGCTTCGGGTTATGAGAAGCTCTACCCAGTCCTCACCGATTTCTTCGTTCGTGTTTACTCCGAACTCAGTAATGATAGCAAGCGCGTCATCCTCACCAGGCCCTGTGTACAGGGGAGTATCGCTGTTCTCGGCCCCGGGAGTACCGAATGTTCCGTCCGAGAGATTCACCGACGTGCCCTCTGTGTACCAAAAACCGCTATCCCACCCCGGGGTGCCTGCATAGGTATACCGGGAAAGGGAGGGCTTTTTATCTCCCTTGAGGTTGTCCGTGTAGTCGCCTCCGTCGCCGACTGTGTCGAAGGTCGCACCATGGCTGTCTTTTAAAATAAAGGGACCGAAAAAGGTGTTCGAGAGGGAGACAGCGGAATCAGTAAAATCTATTCGGCAGGTGATCGCCGTCTTTTCGCTCTCAGATGGGTAGTTCGCGATGAGGAATGTCCCGTTTTTTTGGATCCTCCCTGAGAAGACGAGCGGTGTTCCGCTGCCGGCTGCGTTCTCGATCTTCCAGTAGGAGAGGAAGAAGGGTCTTTCAGTTTTGTTTTTGAGCTCTATATATTCGTCGTATGAGCTCGTCAGGGTCCCGGCCCATGCAATCTCGTTCAGGAGGATATCCCCGGGGGAGGGAGGAGGTCCCTCATCGATCACCGTTATCTGTACTGCTGAAGATCTCCCGGTATCATCCCGTGCGGTTATGGTGACCACTACCGTGCCGTCGACGTCTGGGGGCGAATATACCACGCTTTCACCGGTGTCAGGAGAGAAGCTTCCGAAAGCCTGCGGTTCAGTCTCCCATACGATAGTAACGGCTCCTCCGAGAGCTTCGAGCAAAACAGGCTCGGTGTCAAGAACCTCGGTCTTTCCGGCTGTTATCACAAGCTGTGCTGTCTCCCCTTCTTTCACCGGGTTATCGATATTTGTACACCCGGATCCGCAGAAAAACCCCATTGCGAAGAGGAAAATTACTGCGGACATACCAGCTGAAACTCTCATCCTACCGTTCTTTAACACATTTTTTCAGGAAAAAATTTCATCTCTAACATTTAGAGTAGCCGCACGAGTGGCAGAACACGCAGCCTCCCTCATGCTCCAGGATGCTGCCGCACTCCGGACACATCCCGGCGATGTTCTTCGTGTGGGAAGAGGTTGAATTCTGGGGTTCTGAAGTTTCTTCCTGGCTCTCGTTCTTCTCTTCGATTGCCTGGAGCCTGGCGTTACGCTTTCTGTTGAACTGGTTGAGGTAGCGTTCGAAGACCTTGGCGAGCGCGTCGGAGCAGGAGAGGACCTTGCCCCCTTTCTGGGGCAAGAGCGACGGAGAGGGGCACCTCATTCCTGTGAGCTGCTTTACCACGGAGTAGGGATCAACGTTCGACCGCAGAGCCATCGATATGAGCCGCGCCTGTGCGTCGAGCTGAGAAGCTGCGCATCCCCCTGCCTTTCCCATGCTCGCAAAGAGCTCACACGGTCCGTACTCGTCTTCGTTGATCGTGACGTAGAGGTTTCCGCATCCTGTTTCGATCTTCTCAGTAAAACCCATAGTGACCTTCGGTCTCTCCCTCGGTGCGTATTTCTGCCCCTCTTTCTCCTTCTTTTTCTGTCGAGTCGTGAGAACCTGAATGTCACGGGAGCCGTCCCGATACACCGTGATACCTTTGCATTTCAGTTTGTAGGCTTCGAGATACACGTTCAGTACGTCGTCCACAGTTGCGGAGTTGGGGAAATTCACCGTCTTGGACACTGCATTGTCTATATACTGCTGGAAGGTCGCCTGCATCCGGACATGATCGATCGGAGCGATTTCATGGGCAGTTACGAACAGGCTCTGGTATTTCGGAGGAATTCCGTTTATACCTTTCACGCTCCCGTTCTGTGCGATCTCCCGCACGATGTTGTCGGAGTAAAATCCCTCCTTTTCGGCGATTTCCAGAAAGAGAGGGTTTGTCTCGGGGAGCTGGTTGTTGTCGAGAACGTTTCTGACAAAACTTACGGCAAAGAGAGGCTCTATACCGGAGGAGCAGCCGGCGATGATCGATATCGTCCCTGTCGGCGCTATCGTCGTCCTCGTCGCGTTCCTGAACTTCTGGTCTGTGTTCGCGTATATCGAGCGGTTCCAGTTGGGAAAGACC
>DATKZJ010000205.1:0-3613 GCA_035527995.1 Spirochaetota bacterium
CCCCTCTCGAAAAGCCTCCTCGGCACACCCTAGTACCGATTCCCATATCTCCTTCGGATCGTGCTCCACCCACCCCGGATTCGGATAGATCTGCCGTATCTCCCTGTACGCCATCGAGTGGATCCCGCCTTCGTGGTTGAACAGTATTACCCGAGTGCCTGTAGTCCCCTGGTCTATCGAAAGTATGTACCCTTTCTTCATCTCTCATCTCCTCTTTTCAACACAGCATCTTTAATGCCGACCCTCATGAGACGATTACATCCAGTAAAATATGTAAATTATTTTTCATTCTCCATTTATAAACCCCAGGGCTTTTCACACTGCCCTCTTCAGTGTAGCCTTACAGCTCTCAATAAGCTCAGACAACATGGAACCCCTGCCAGTCGAACATTCTTTCGGATCTTCTCTTACTTGGCATAGATCCACAATACAGGGCGTTCATGTTCCAACCTCCTCGCCCGAAACGCATTAACCTGCTCATTAAGTCCCTTATCCGTACACAGAGCATCTTATCAGATTTATAAAAACATGACCTAGTATCGGGACTATACGTACTTAGTAGGTAAAAATACAAATATATATTTCGGATGAATATAAAGCAGATAGTACTCTCTTTATACCAACTGCAGCGGAAAGCGAGATACCGAACCAGTTCAATCCTGCCCCAGGCTGAATCTACGAAACTACCCATGATAACCTCATACACCTGATTTAGTTTCTGGCCATCACCGACTCCCTCGAGAAGGCATGTATATCATCAGAGAGGAATACATCATACGGCAGTATTATTTTTTTCTACATAACATCCCGGTTATGTTCGGACCGGTACAGGAGGCCTATTCAATGGATTTCATCCTGAACAGTTCAACCTCGAACTTCGTTCGGTCTCCTCGATGGAGGGCGTGAAAATACTCGAGGGGACGCCCATCCCTGAGATAACTCGTACTGTCGAGCTCGATGAGGGGTGAACCGATCTCTATGTTGAGCAACCCGGCTTCATACTCGTTGGCAAGAGACACCCCGATATAGCGGTGCCCCTTGTGTATTTCGAGCCCATATTTGCCTTCGAGCAGCGCATAGAGAGACTGGTTCTTTAGATCCTCATTAATAAGCCCGGGGCATAGTACTTTTGGGATATAGGTCGTAACATAAACAGACGGTTCTCCGTTTAGACGGCGGAGACGGCTCATCACGATAACTGGCGTGTTGATTTCGATTCTCAGGGCTTCTGAGACTTTCTGAGGCGCACCCTGCACTTCCTGCTGCAGGATATCCGTGGTAACCTTGAACCCCCGCTTAGCCATATCCTCATAGAATCCGGTGAAGCTCTGGACGAGACCGCCGACGATCTTCGGTCTCGAAACGAATGTACCCTTTCCCTTCTCCGTAATTAGATATCCCTCATTCTGGAGCTCTTTAATAGCCTGCCGAACTACCGTCCTCGAGATATCGAACCGTACGCAGAGCTCGGTTTCAGATGGGATCTTCTGCTGCGGGAGGAGTTTTCCTGATTCGATCTCACCTATAAGATACAGCTTGAGCTGGTGGTAGTATGGAATAGGGCTCGACTTATCGATGATGAGCTCGTTATCTTCCGTGGATCCTTTTTCCATGATACCCCCCGAATCTATCGTGATGGACTGTATACTATTACAATAACATAAACATTTTATAATACAATTAAACACTATACCCGGGGATGAAAAATGCCTGAACCACCCCGGTTATTTGCATTTTCTGTGTATGGTGGGTTACCCTGTACTACAATTGAGATGCATGAAGTCCTCGAGCGTGTTTTTCCGTTTCTCTATCTCGTCGAGTAGTATGTCAATTGTCCACGCTGAGGCGTTCACAACGACACCGGTGCACTTGTCCTTGTGCGCATTCGCCTTCTCTAAAAGCTTCTTCTCCTCGGGTTTACAGAAATCGAAGCTCCTTCCGAAAATCTTGTTGTGAATATCCATACACGTGATGGACCCATACTCCTTAATGTACCTTTCATGAAGCGCGATCGCCATCCGGTATGAGCAGTAGTTCTCCTCGCGATCGTTGTTGAACTTGGCCTGTCGCCTTGCAAAGAACATGCTCATCGTTAGAATGCCGCCATAATAACCTCCGCACGGGCCGTCCCGCAAAAGTTCACATCCGGCAGCAAAGACGCCTCCAACTTTAAACACAAAGTCGTTTCTTATACCAAGCGTGTCCTGCACAGCGGCTATCGTGCTCTGCGAACATCCTCTATAGATCTTCTCGTAACAGAACCCGGTCTCATACGCCTGTTTGATTAATGTTTCCCTATCCATTTTTCATCTCCACCGGGATAAATGTATTTTTCAAAAGGGTCACGAGTCCATCAGGTACCCGCCGTTCACATTAAGTATCTGGCCTGTTATGAAGCTCGCCTCGTCCGAAACAAGGAAGAGCGCGGCGGCAGCCACATCTTCCGGGGTCCCAAGCCTTCTTACGGGTATGAGCTTTCTCATCACCTCTTTTCTCTCTTCATTCCAGTAATCCATCATGGGTGTGATGATCGCGTGCGGTGCGATTGCGTTGACGTTGATCCCAAACGGCCCGAACTGCCTCGCAAGCGATTTCGTGAGTACATTCATCGCCCCCTTTGACGCGCCGTAGCAGGGTGCAGTCGCGTGATCTCCCTGTTGTCCAGCTATAGAGGAAACGTTGACGATCTTGCCGTAGCCGTTCTTTTTCATGATCGGCATAGTCTCACGGCAGCAGTAGAAGGTGCCCTTGTAGTTGATCGCCAGTACCTTTTCGAGGCACTCATCGTCTATCTCCTCGAGCTCCCCGAACGCGATGATGCCTGCATTGTTGATGAGTATGTCTATCGTTCCAAAAGTTTCGATTGTCTTTTCTACAAGCTTTTTCACTTCAGTGGAGTTCGACACATCTGCCTTGACCGCGACTGCTCTCGCACCGATCCTTTCTATCTCCGATACGACATCTATCGCCTTTTTTTCCGATTTCGAGTAGTTTATAACTATATCCGCGCCTTCCCCTGCAAAGAGGAGTGCTACCGATTTACCTATCCCGTAACTCGAACCGGTAATGATCGCCTTCTTACCCTGAAGCTTCTTCATCTTTCAAGTACTCCTTGTAGTCTTGTTGTGCCCTCTTCAGCCGTTTTTCCAAGAGACACTGTTAGGAAATTACGAGCTTTCCTTATACTATGTGCTCTTTCAAACTGCTTTCGTGTATTTTTTATCACGAACCTGCCCGAAGCGACTCCTCGACGAACGCTTCCATCTCGTTTGTGGCTTTGCCGAACGACTTCGCAGTCGCCACAGTACAGGAGTGAGTATTGAACTGAGGCGGCTCGAGCCCTTCTGGGTCGTACGCATCCCTGAAATACTGAAATCTGTTCAGCTTCTCCAGCACTTCCCCAGGCACCGGCTCCTTCCACCCATCGGCATCAAACTCCACCTCCTCATACTCCGCATCCACCACGCTGATATACTTCGGGGGACAGGTGAACACAGCAGGTGCACCGGCAAGCTTCTCAAAATGCCACAGCTCTTTCTTCCCTGCCACCTCAGGCCCGGGCCTCATCGAGCAGATCAGCATCTTGCTAAGGCTTCCGTTGTCCTCCATGTAC
>DATKZJ010000206.1:0-9178 GCA_035527995.1 Spirochaetota bacterium
CGCCCGTCGATTATGGAGAAACCTGCGTCCACCCCGAACATTCTCCCGTAGACCCTCAAAAGCTTTGCAGCGGTCGAATGGAAAGTCCTGATCCACGCATCTGTATCCGCACCGAGGAGATCGTTTACTCTCTGCCGCATCTCGTTGCTCGCCTTGTTCGTAAAGGTCACCGCCAGTATCGACCCTGGATCGAACCCACATTCGTTGATGAGGTAGGCGATTTTAAAGGTAATGACCCTCGTCTTGCCGCTTCCCGCTCCCGCAAGCACGAGAAGCGGAGAATCGTGGTATTGTACCGCTTCGAGCTGAGAAGGGTTCAAATCGTTCTCATATGCGATGTCATTTTTCATAAGCTCAACTTTCCGATTTTTGATGAAGATAGTATAAACTGAAGGTATTATCAAGGCTCTTCGCCCCTACAACCGGGGGCTTCGGATTTTGGTACCCGGAATGGAGTCAATTTCTGTTATTTTCATGGCTGTCCAAATTAGCAAGAAGGCTCTAATTCTAATATTTTCAAGTACTAATCCTATTTATAAGGAACAAAAACAAACTTAAAATAGGCCTAAAAATAGCTTATGCTGTCCAAAAGGCGAATTGAAATCTCATAATTACTAAAATTTAAAGAAGTCCTTTATTATCAACAAGTTAGGCTATTTCAACTTCGCTAATTTGGTCACGAGTGTGTTATTTTATGATCTTAAAAAAACCAGCCATACGGCCTGAAGGATTCCATTTGCGATCACACCGCTGACGATGTCATCGGCCATAATTCCAATCCCCCCGGGCAGCTTCTGGAGGCCCCTTATGGGAGGGGGCTTGACTATATCAAGAAGCCTGAAGAGAACGAACCCTGCGCCGAGGAGGACGATCCCCCTGATCCCACAATCGAACCTGAAGGTGAAGAAGGTTATGAGCATCCCGCTGATCTCGTCGATCACTATTCTGGAATCGTCTTTGCGCATGAATATCTTCTTCTCCGCGTATCCTGAGACGGCGAAACCCAGGGCGGTACAGAGACCGGCGAGCACACTGTAGAAAAGCGGAGTCCGGGTTGAAAGAAGCACCCACCCGATACAACCGAGTATCGATCCGAACGTTCCGCTCGCAACCGGGATATATCCAGTAAAAGCCCCGGTTGCAATGAACTTTATCAGTACATTCATCATCCTTTCCTGGTGTACGAAGTGCCGGGAATCCGGGATTCGCGGCCTGACAAAACCGTAGATGCCCCGCTGTTCACCCCGGTCAAATCAGCTTTTCTTTTGGAAGAGGGAGGCCCAGTTCTTTCCTATGTACTGGGCCATAGACACCAGTGCAAGCAGGGCTGATACTGCAGTGAGGACAGTTGGAATGTAGTAGAGAAAGAGCCCGGCATCAGCACCGAACAGTTCTACCCATACATCCGGTCCCCTTTGCAACATCAGGGTCACCTCTTTTGCGATGTATAGCTGCTTCAGGAGGAGCAGCACCAGTATTACGATGATGGTTGACATCTGTACGGCCGTTTTTACCTTGCCGGAGAACTCGGTCGTGATCGGTCGGTTTTTCCTTATGGCCGCTACTCTCAGGAGGGTGACGAACAGCTCCCTTGAGAGTATTATAGCGATGAGCCATAGAGGGACGAGAAGGTCTGGAAGGATCGCGAAAGATATAAATGCTCCGCCAACGATGAGCTTGTCTGCAAGCGGGTCCAAAAATTCACCGAACTTAGATTGCCTGTTATACTTCCTTGCAAAATAGCCATCGAAATAGTCGGATAGAGAGGCCAGGCCGAAGAGTACGAGCGCGACGGCCTTCGAGAAAACGCTCATCCCGAAAACCGCGAAGATGAAGAAGGGAACGATAACCACCCTCAAGGTTGTCAGCAGGTTTGCGATATGTATGTTATTTGACATTTAGATTGCAAAGCTCAAGAGCGTTTTAGCCTTGTCTATCTCTTCATTGAGGCTTTCCAGAATCTTCATGATGTCATCTTCGAACACCGGGAGCCTCTTGAAGTGATCGGGAGAGAGGGTCGGCCTGTACCCCTTCCCGTCACCGTTGCACCCGTACCCCTTCAGTCTTACACCGATATCTGCGATACGAACGATGTCAATAAAGAGGTCCGACGACACCGAGAGCCCCATTCTCGCTTCAACTTCCTGGTGATGATGTTTTATCGAAGCGACAACATGGAGCGGAAGCTTCCACGCCCTCGCAATCCATTGCCCTATCATCGCATGGTCGACATCGAACAGCATGTGCTCCGCTTCGTAAAAGGAGATGTCATTCTTTTCCGCAGTATCGAGCACCTCGTTGAACTCTTCATGGAGGTATCCGTCCATGAAGACCTTGCCGAGGTCGTGTAAAAGCCCGCCCGTAAAGGTATCCTCCGGAGTCGAGTACATGCACATCTCGGCAATCTTCACACTCATGATCGCAGTCGCAATCGAATGGAGCCAGAACGCCTTTCGGTCGAACGAGCCCCGCTTCGAGTGTTTAAGGGTTTCGAATACGGAGAGCGTCATGACGATTTGCGAGATGTTCTTGTACCCGAGTAGTGCGATCGCCTGTGCGATGTTTGTAACCCGCTGAGGAAGCCCGTAGTACGCCGAGTTCACGAGGGTGAGCACCTTGGTTGCGATGCTCTGGTCGTTTTCGATTATCTCCGCAAGGTCGGAGGCCGCGGATTTCGGGTCGTATAGGAGAGCGTTAACCTTGTTCGAGATCACAGGAAGTGTTGGGAGGTCTCTCACCTGCTCGATTGTTTTTTTAATTTTACTCAGTTTCATCGCTTTTTATCCTGGGCCTTGTATTCAACAGCCACCATTGCGAGATCATCATAGAACGAGCTTTTGTGCATGAACTTCTTGACGTCCCGGATGATCTGCCGCAGCATCTGTTCCAGTGGCAGGCACTTGTGCCTGTTAAAGCTCTCGAGAAGCCTCTTTTCGCCGAACTGTTCGCCCTTCTGTTCCGAATACGCCTCTACTATGCCGTCGGTGTATGCGAGGAACCTGTCCCCCTCTTCGAACTGGATCATACTATCGGTGTAATCCGCTTCCTCGAACATGCCGATAAAGAATCCCTCGGACGAGAGGAGCTCTATGTTATTGCTGCCATGACTGTAGAGCGGCTTTGGATGCCCCGCACCGCTGTAAACGATCTTCCTGTTTTCCGCATCGAACACAGTGTAGAACGCGGTCACGTAATCGCCTGTCTGGATCACGTTGCAGTATTCGCGGTTGAGCTTTCCAAGAACACTCGCAGGAGAGTTTGAAACCGGGGCGTAGTTCTTGAAAGATATCTTGAACATTGCGGCGATGAAGGCAGAAGAAACACCATGGCCCGAGACATCTGCGAGTATAACCCCCTTCTTGCCGTTTCCCAGGTCCAGCACATCGTAGTAGTCTCCGCCGACATACCCCATGGGCTCGTAGTGGAAGGCAAACTGCAGGTTCCCCTGCTCTTCCGGAGGCTTGGGGACGAGAGACTTCTGTAGTGTTGCTGCGAGCTCCAGTTCACTGTTCAGCTTCCTGTACATGTCGCCCAGCTTCTGATTTGCCTCTTCGAGCTTTTTCAGCGCAGCAGCGAGCGAGGAGGATCCGGAACCTTTCTTTCCCCTGCTCTCCATCCTCCGCTCTTCACGGAATGTTTTCAGCTGCTCCCGAAGCCGCTCCACCTCTTCCCTGTACGGCTCTATCTCCTTCACGTCTTCAGCAACAAGCATGAGTTGTTTCACGCCGCTCCCAGAGAAGAGCGGGACGAGCGTTACCTTGAAGTGAAGCTGTTTTCCGGACCGTGTACCGTTGTGTATGTAGAAAGACTGTACAACTTGTGAGTTGTCCAGTGAGGTTATATGTGCTGTCACTCCTTCGAGGATACGATCTATCTTCTTCCCAACTATCGAGGTCCCCAGGGCAATACGCGCCTTCTCGTTCGCGTCGAGAACCTCGCCGTCGCGACTCATAATGATCACCACATCACTGGCGTACTTGAAGAGCGTTTCGAATTTTTTTCTTTCTTTCATTATCTCTTCCTAAAAAACTGTACCCGACCAGCACCTGGGACAGTGTTCCTGGTAATCCAAGGATAACCTACCTCTGCTTTTAATTCAAGAGATATAACGAGGAAGGGAGTCTCGAAGCCTTCTTTTTCATCTTTCTTTTGGACCTGCCGGGGAGTGTTCCGAGTCCTCATGAAGGTATTAATTTACAACCTCCTGAGGGGAGGGTCCCCCCTCAAAGGCTAAGGCTGTATATGAGTGACGAAGAATCTGTTTTGACTTTATTACTGGGCAGGAGAGCATCAGCGAGAAAAAAAGGCGCCCGAAACATCCTCCTTTACTATGACCCTCTGCCCCTGTTACAGGCTGAAGGTCGGCACAGATTGCACATCTTCCGTACAGTATCGGCGGCTTCTCCGGCTGAAATCAGGCTTTCACGAGCTTCGGCACGAGAGCTCTAATATCATCCTAATAGATTGTAAGATACCTGCCCAGTTCCCAGTCATGGACCTGTGCAATATACTCATTCCACTCTTTTCTCTTTGCGGATAGAAAGTGGAGGTAGATATGATCGTGCAACGTCTCCCTGATGAGCGGATCTTTATCCATGAAATCGAGCGCTTCGTTGAGGTTTCCGGGGAGAGCGCTGATCTTCAACCGTCTTCGCTCCCGCATGGACAGCTCATAGATATTCCGGCTGACAGGCTCGACAGGTATGAGATCATTCTTTATCCCGTCGAGTCCGCTCGCAAGCATTACCGCAAACGCGAGATAGGGGTTTGCCGAAGGGTCCGGAGATCGAACCTCAGCCCGGGTACTCTTTCCCCTTCCTTCTGGGATCCTGCAGAGAGGAGACCGGTTTCGCTGAGACCAGGCCACGTGAGTCGGCGCTTCGTACCCCGGAACGAGCCTTTTATAGGAGTTGACAAGAGGGTTTGTTATTGCCGTGAAGCCCCTCACATGTTTCAGCAGACCAGCAATATAGTTGAACGCGATCCTGCTCAAACTGTATGTGCCCTTCGGGTCATGGAACGCGTTTTTTTCCCCCCGAAACAGGCTCTGATGTGCGTGCATCCCGCTCCCGTTGATCCCGAATACAGGTTTCGGCATGAAGGTCGCGTGCAGGTCGAAATCGTGGGCCACCTTCTTTACCACGAAACGGAATGTGGCGATGTTATCAGCCGTCTTCACCGCTTCACCATACTTGAAGTCTATCTCGTGCTGCCCGGGAGCGACTTCGTGGTGCGCAGCCTCGACCTCGAACCCGAGGCATATGAGCGTATCGACAATGGACCTCCTGGCCTCCTCACCCTTGTCAATAGGAGCGAGGTCGAAGTACCCGCCTGCATCGTGCGTCACTAAAGTAGCCTCGCCTCTCGGACCCCTTTCAAAGAGGAAGAATTCAGCCTCCGGTCCAACGTTCATTACGAAACCCATTTTCTTCGCCTCTTCGACCACCCTCTTCAGCACAGACCGCGGACAACCCTCGAACTGCTTTCCGTCAGGGTGGTAGATGTCACAGACAACCCTGGCGACCTTCCCGTAGTTCTCAGCCCATGGAAACACGACGAACGAGTCGAGGTCCGGCATAAGAAGCATATCAGACTCCTCGATTCTCGCAAAACCCTCGATTGAGGAACCGTCGAACAGTATCTGGCCGTCGAGTGCCTTTTCGAACTGAGAGACAGGGACCTCCACATTCTTGTTTACACCCATGATATCGGTGAATTGAAGCCTCAGGTACTTCACATTTTCTTCTTTCAGAATACTCATCACATCTTTTTTATCCATGGCAGCTCTCCTTTTACCAGTGATACAGTTAATGTATACGATTTTTGCACATTGTAAACATTAATCGTATCATTATGCAATATTATTTTGCAATAGGTATGATTTTAATGTGACAAGCTGCAATATTGTGCTCTTATTATTGCAGCTTTTGCTGAGGATGGTTTTTGAATCAATCGGAATTTTGGTTATCAGACTCTTGTTCTGAAGATCCCTGATCTGAAGATCCCTGATCTGCAGATCCCTGATCTGACGATCCTTCGTCTTCAGACCCCTGGTCTGAAGACCCCTGGTCTGAAGACCCTTCGTCTGAAGCTGTATCGTCCAAAAACTCATAATCGGGAAACTCGTATAAACACTCGGGGCATCTCCACTCTTTGAATTCGAGCTTGGCGCCGCATTTCGAGCACCGTATCTCCGGCTCCTTTTCCACTTTCTTCTTTTCCTTCCCGCTTTTCACTTCAACCTTGACTTCAATACTATCGAACTCTTTTGCGAGTTTTTCCGCATCACTCTTGGAGAGTTTTTTTATCACGAGTGTATCCGTTTCATTGAAGTATGCCTTGAGCTCCTCCTTGTTTTTTTTGAGAAGACCCTTGACCTTCTCGATCACAAAGTCCTCCTGCTCTTCTTCATAGATCTCCGAAATCTCGATTGAATAACGATCGTTTGTAGCTGTCATGTCGAGTCCTTATACTGAAAATTTATTACACCATCAAGCTTCGTTCGCTACAGGTTCTTCCAGCCCCATCTCCTTTTCGCGCTTTTTAGTAACAGCCGTACATATCCATATCCCCACCTCGTATAGGAGAAGAAGAGGAACCGCGAGCATTATCTGGCTCACCACATCCGGAGGCGTGAGAACAGCGGCGACGAGGAATATCCCGACAATGGTATATCTTCTCCCCTTTTTCAGCATATCCGGGGTAACAAGGCCGAACTTAGAGAGAGCGAGAATAACAATCGGAAGTTCGAACATCACTCCGAACGCGATGATCATTTTCGAAAGAAAAGAGACATATGCGTTAAGCGTTATCATCGGAGTGATATACTCTTTAGAGAAAGAGAGCAAAAACTTTATTGCAAGCGGTAATACCCCCCTGAAGGCAAAAGCCGCGCCGCACAGAAAGAGTATATATGAGACGGGCCCGAAGAATATAAGATACTTCCTCTCCTCCTTCTTGAGCCCTACTCCCACGTATCTCCATACCTGATAGAGAATAAAGGGCATAGCCACGACAATACCCGTCAGCAGGGAGAGCTTGACGATTACGAAGAAGGCCTCTGTCGGGTTGATAAAGACGAGGTTTTCTATGTTGCCTGTCTCTGTGATGAATTGCAGAATCTCGTCTATAAAGTAGTAACCGCCACCCGAAGCCGCGCCGACTACAATGAGTATATAAATCAGTCTTTTTCGGAGCTCATTGAGGTGCTGGACGATGGTTAATGCTTTGTCTTTCATAAACGCCGATCAATTTTCCGCGAATAAAAATAAATCACTAACAGTATACGTACTCGTGTCAATTGACAGTAACTGACACCCCTTTTCTGGATGGCTGCTATATTCAATAATCCCGGCGAACAATCCTCTTAACAAGACTGTCTGCAATGAATCTTCACTATTACAGGCATATATTCTTACGCCACCGGTAACTAAAGTCCTCAGAAATACATAATACTATCTTCTATCGTGCAAAGTCAATGGGTATTGAAAAACCCGAAGATCTCCGGGTTAACGATATATCTCGGTCTCCGCCCGTTAAGGACGCCTACGACCTCATCCATTCCCTGGACCTTCACCCTTGCAAGACTCTCCTCCGAATACCAGGCGATATGCGGTGTTACGACGAGGTTTTCGAGCTCTAAGAGCTTGTTTCCCTTCTGAGGCGGCTCTGTGCTCAGCACATCTATCCCCGCACCGGCGATTCTCCTATCCTCAAGCGCCTGATACAGTGCTTTCTCATCGACGATTTCCCCTCTCGCGGTATTGACGAGGACTGCGCTCTTCTTCATCAGCGCAAACGCACTCCCGTCTATAAGACGATCGGTCTCGGCTGTCAGCGGAGCATGAATACTGATGTAGTCCGCTCGTTTCAGAAGATCTTCCAGCTCATATCTTCTCTTTACCTCCAGGAGAGCAAAGATATCGTCGTCGACATAGGGATCATACGCTTCCACTTCCATACCGAAGCCCTTTGCCTTCCCAATAAGAGCCCTGCCTATCTTGCCGAGTCCTATGATCCCCAGGGCCTTTCCCCTGAAGGTGTAGACAGGTTTTGCTATGTTGTAATCCCATCGCGCCGCCCTTGTCTCCGAAATAAGCGAGGGAATCTTGCGCGCAACCGCTGTAAGGAGGGTCATGGCATGGTTCGCTACATCATCCGTACAGTACGCCGGGACATTGCTCACGGGTATCCGCTTCTCTGTCGCTGCATGCAGGTCGACGCAGTCGTATCCTACCGAAAGAGCCAGTATGAGTTCGCACTGAGAAAGGCCCTCGATCACCTCGGCGGGGATCTTTCTCGCGATAACGATGATGGCCGAAGCGTCTCTTACAGCCGATCTGAACCCTTCGTCGTCGTTCGCGCGTACCGGTACGATTTCCGCATTCGCTTCCTCCGCCCTCTTCTCAAAGTAGTCGAGGTTGCTCCATTTCATGAAAAGCCGCTGACCGGAGAGCACAATTTTTTTCAAAAAGATCCTCCTTATCCTGTACTGCTGTCAATATAATAAACCTCTCCCGTTTTTTTAAAAAAACATTTGATGTAGTGCAAATAATGTATTATAATTTGTTTTCGAATAAAAAACCAAAATGGTCGAAAGTTCAAGTGAAAGACGAGAAAAAAGAGAAGATCATAGAGACCGCGACAAAGATATTTTCCAGATTCGGCATGAAAAAATCAACGATGGATGAGATTGCTCATCGGATCAGGATCGGAAAGTCGACGCTGTATCACTACTTCGAGAGCAAGGAGGAGATATTCAACGAGGTCGTCAAGAAGGAGGCCGAAACCTTCAAGCTGTATCTTAAAGAAGAGCTCAGGCAGGCTCAGACGCCTGAAGACAAGTTCAGGGTGTATGCAAAAACAAGGATGAAATATCTGATGGAGCTCGTAAACTACTACTCGACTCTCACCGACGCATACCTCGACATGTACACGTTCGCTGAAAGGGTGAGAAAGGATTTTGCCGAGTTCGAAATCTCCACGATCTCCGGAATATTCAGGGAAGGGATCGAAAAAAAGGTATTCGAGATCGAGAACATAGACCTCACGGCAAAGATCGTGACCGTTGCCTTCAAGGGTTTCGAATACATGCTCATGACAAAGGAGTGGGACCCCGAATTCGAGGACCAGCTCGATATGCTGATAGACATGTTTTACAAAGGAATAAAAAGAAAAG
>DATKZJ010000207.1:0-14916 GCA_035527995.1 Spirochaetota bacterium
TCACGAAGCTCAGCAGCACGCTCTGGGCAGGGTTTCGTGAAATGCGGTTGACAAGGGCGCTGAATTTTCTCATCCTGACAAACATCTTGACAAGAATGAAGACGTTTCGCAGGACTATGATGTTCCTGCTGAGGTTCTGGATCCTTCTGCTTTCGAGCAGAAACATGAAATACTTGCTGTAGACGAAAAGGGTTGCAAAAAACAGCAGAAAGACAAGCTCGAAGGCGTTCTGCTTTATGAAGGTCCATTTATACCTGGCGCTGACGAGCCTTAAGAGCATCTCCGTAATGAAGAGAATGAAAACTATATAGTCGAGGATATTTGTAGCACGCCTGATCCACCGCGCCTGATAGAGCCCGTACTCTAAAAAAAGCGACACGACGCTCAGGATCAGCATCGCGGAGACCATACGGTTAAATGTTCTTTCGGAATCGCCCATGGAAAATTAGACTGTAACAGGGATTGCACTTCACGAGCACACTCAGCCTTTGTATGCTCTGCAATAGTATTTTCCCCTATATCAGGCTTTTTTCAACTGTTTTGTGAGTGGGATACAGGGTATTTGGGTACCCCGGAGATCTATTCGGTACCTTCGCGACTCCACTTCAGCACGGGCTTTCTCGCGGCCGTTACCTCGTCTACCCTGGAAATCTTTGACTTTTCGGGGGAGCGCTTCACACCCTCCGGGTCCTCTTCTGCCTCCCAGGCTATGTCGACCATTGCACCGATGAAGCGGTCGATCTCCTCCTTACTCTCCGTCTCCGTCGGTTCTATCATGAGCGCTCCATCTACGACGAGTGGAAAGTAGATGGTGGGCGGATGAAATCCCCGGTCAATGAGGTTCTTCGCTATGTCAAGGGTTGTAACCCCAAACTCTATCAGCCGCTTGTCCGTGAAAACACACTCGTGCATACATCCGTCGTCGTACGGAAGGTTATAATACCGCTGCAGTTTCGACCGTATGTAGTTCGCGTTTGTGACAGCGGTCCGCGTCGCTCTGCGAAGACCCGCCGGACCCAGTGTCCTGATATACGCGTACGCCTTCAGGCATACGAGGAAGTTACCGTAGAAGCTCTTCAGCTTGCCGATGGAATCGGGCAGGTCGTAGTTGAAGAAAAATTCCTCTTCATCCTTTCTTTCAACCACAGGCACCGGCAGGAAACGTGCCAGATTTTCCTTTACTAGGAGCGGTCCCGCCCCGGGCCCACCGCCGCCGTGGGGGGTGGAGAACGTCTTGTGAAGATTGATATGTACGAGGTCGACACCCAGGTCTCCGACCTTCACCATCCCCATGAGCGCATTGAGGTTTGCGCCGTCACAGTACACGAGCCCTCCCCGCTTATGAACCACATCCGCTATATCCCCGATGCTGCTCTCGAAGAGACCGAGAGTGTTAGGGTTGGTGATCATGACGGCCGCGATATCATCGTCCATCAGTGATCTGACGGTATCCGTTTCGAGGATGCCCCCCTTGCCCGACTTAACGGCGACGGCCTCGAAACCGCACATCGCAACGCTCGCCGGGTTTGTACCGTGCGCCGTGTCCGGTATGAGCACCTTGTACTTTCCGGATTCTTTCGCCGCGTGGTAGGCCCGTGTGACCATCATCCCGCAAAGCTCACCGTGTGCCCCGGCAGCAGGCTGCAGGGTGCAGCGGTCCATCCCCGTAATCTCGCAAAGATAGCGCTCGAGCTCCCACAGAAGCTTCATCGCCCCTTGAGAAAGGGCCTCCGGCTGGTATGGATGCGCGCAGGCGAAACCGGGAAGGTTCGCCATCTCCTCGTTGATCTTGGGGTTGTACTTCATCGTGCACGAGCCGAGCGGGTAGAACCCGGTATCAACCCCGTAGTTCCACCCCGAGAGCCGCGTGAAATGGCGGACGAGTTCGACCTCGCTTATCTCGGGAAAGTTTTCTATTCCTCCGCGCAGCATCTTTTTCGGTATAGATCCTTCGGTACGGTCGATTTTCTCATCCTCGGGGATGGAAAAAGCACACCTTCCCTCTGACCCCTGCTCGAATATAGGAGGCTCGTTTATTGAGAGTGTCGTTGTTCCGTAAGTTCCCATATCTTCCTTCCCGTCATCGTTTAAAAAATGAGTACCCGTCAAATCACCTTTAACATCCCCGGCCTCTCTTCATCCCTTACATGCAAAGCCTTTCGAAGACCGGCCACTGCTTTTTCTCTTATTCGATGAGTATGAACCCTTTCATCTATATTATGAAATTACTCGAGGTCTTTCATTGCATCGGAGAGGGCATCGATATCCTCCCTCGTTAAAAGCTCCGTCACCGTTACGAGCAGGCAGTCCTTGAGAGCCGGGTAGCGGCTCCCGAGCGGAATTCCTGCTATTATCTTCTTTTCAAGAAGCCTGTTGACGACCTCGTTCGGGTCGCGGCCGAGCCTCAGGACGAACTCGTTGAACGACGGACCTCCGAACCCGAGATCTGCATATTCCACTTCGAGAAGCTTCTTCTTTGCGTACTCGGCCCTGCTGTGGTTTGTACCGGCTAGCTTCCTAATCCCGGTCTTTCCAAGGCCCTCGAGATATACTGTTGCTATGAGGGCACAGAGGCCCTCATTTGTGCATACGTTGGACTTGGCCTTCCCCCGTCTTATGTGCTGCTCGCGCGCGGTGAGTGTGAGGACATAGGCATCTCTTCCCCTATCATCATGCGTCCTGCCGACAATCCTTCCCGGGAGGTTACGGAGAAACTTTTCTTTGACCGTCAGTATACCGAGATGCGGTCCTCCGAACCCGACAGGGATCCCCAGGCTCTGGCCCTCTCCGCAGCAGATGTCCGCACCGAGCTCGCCGGGCGGTTTCAGAAGCCCGAATGAAACGGGTTCCGTAAACAGGGAGATGAAGAGCGCGACCTTCTCATGGACAAGCTTCACGAGCTCCTCAAGGTCTTCGATTATCCCGAAAAAGTTCGGCGACTGTATCACAACGGCCGCGGTATCATCATCTAACATCTCTTTCAAACGATCCCTGTCTGTTGCGCCGTTCGGATCGTACGGCACCTCGACGATGGCGGCTGTAGGGTTGCCGCAGTATGTTTCGATAACCCTCCGGTATTCGGGATGAACGGTCTCTGAAACGATCACCGTGCCGCCTTTCTTTATTCTGAGCGCCATCAGCACGGCCTCTGCCGCACTCGAAGCACCGCAGTACATGGATGCATTGGAAACATCCATGCCGAAAAGCTCGCACATCAGCGTCTGGAACTCGAACATCGCCTGGAGCGTTCCCTGGCTCACCTCCGGCTGGTACGGAGTATAGGATGTGTAGAACTCGGATCGTGAAACGATGCTCCGCACGACCGCAGGAATGAAGTGATTGTACGCCCCACCCCCGAGAAAGCTTTTATAGCTCCCTGCGTACGCGTTCTTTTCTCCAAGCCTCTCCATAACAGTCCGCAGGTCGATCTCCGATAGAGCGGAGGGCAGATCGAGATCCTTATCGAGAAGGAATTTATTCGGTACCGCACCGAAGAGCTCGGAGATGTCTCTTACTCCTATCTCCTTCAGCATCCTCTTGATATCAGCATCTGTATTTGGGATATACCTCATTCTCAAAGCCTTTCTTCTATTGCTCTTCTTTCTCTACGAATTCGGCATACTTAGCCTCGTTCATCAGTTCTGCCGATTCCCCTGAATCTGAGACCCTGATCTTGATGATCCATCCCTTTTCATACGGCGATTCATTGAGAAGTTCGGGATGATCCTCGAGCTCGCTGTTGATTTCGATCACTTCACCGGAAAGGGGAGAGTAGATATCGCTCGCCGCCTTCACAGACTCGACCGAGCCGAACGCCTCCCCCTTCTTGAGCTGAGTTCCCACCTCCGGAAGTTCGACGAACACGACATCTCCGAGACTGTGCTGCGCGAAGTCCGTGATCCCCAAGAGAGCGGTATCCCCCTCCTCCTTCGCCCATTCATGCTCTTTCGTGTACTTCAGGTCTTTTGGAATATCCATTGTGCTCTCCGTCATGTTACAGTATTTAATAAAATAACAATCCTGCATTCTGCAGTGAAATAAAACGCACATTCCAGGTTTTTTTACAACTGGTAATATCAGCCCCCGTTATTTCTTATCAAAAGACAGCACCTGATGTGTATACAATGAAATCATTACACAGTACCGGTTCATTCCTGACCTGTTATATGAACCATTCACTTAGAAGCTATATGCTCACCTGTGATACCGAGGTGATTTCCTCGCTGCTCGACTCCATTTTCTCGATATCCTTCGCCGTCATCTTTCCGTCTATTTGGATTCGGGCACATGCACCGTCTCCTCCGGCGAATATGATGTTCTCCATGAGCTCAACGTTGATATTCGCCTCGCGGATTATGTCCAGCACATTTGCGAGAACGCCGACACGGTTCTTATGATGAACAGAAAGCATGTAGCTCGCCGGTGTCTTCTCCATGAGATTGACGCAGTTGTGTACATGCCCTGTCAGCATATACTCTTCGAGTAATCGGACCGTCTCGTCTGCTACTGCATTCTGCGCCTGGTCAGTCGAAGCCCCTATATGATGGGTGCCGTAGACTCCTCCGCTTTTTGCAATCGTGCCGGCAAAGTCACCGGCCTTGGCCGAGGGTTCTCCGCTGAACACGTCCAGCCCTGCACGGATCCCTTTCTCGTCGACAGCCTTCAGGAGAGCGGCCTCGTCCACGATCTCCGCCCGCGATGTATTGATGAAGAAGGCTTTTGGCTTCATTGCAGCGAAAAACTCAGGTCCTATCAGTTCTTTTGTGTCCTCTGTGAGCGCGAGGTGTACACTCACAGCATCCGATTCTGATGCGACCTCTAACGGGCTCTTTGCGTAAAGTATGCCGAGCGCCTCCGCCCTCTGGGGTGTGAGTGATCTGCTCCAGGCGACGACATCCATACCGAAAGCCTTCGCGCGTGTTATCAGTTCTTGGCCGATCCTTCCGACACCGACTATACCGAGTGTCTTCCCGTAGACTCCGCCTGCCTTGGAGTATTCCTTTTTGTTCCACCGGCCCTCTCTGAGGTCGAGCACGTTGTCAGGAATCCTCCGGTCGAGGCTCAGCAGGTGACCGAAGGCCAGCTCTGCAACCGCGATGGCGTTCTTTCCCGGACAGTTCGCAACGTACACACTCCGAGCCGAAGCGGTCTTCACATCGATCGTGTTGTACCCGGATCCTGCCCTGATGATGAGGCTCAGGGAAGAGTCGGACTCTATCATCTTCCCTGTGACAGATGTTGACCGCACCACGAGTACGTCCGGCAGCTGCTTCTTGATTTCCTCCAGGAGCGAATCATCCTTCAGGTCCTGCTCGTAGACGACTTCATACCCGATGTTCTTTATGTCCTCAATCTTCCCGTCAGGAAATTTGTCAGCGATAAGTACTTTCATCTCTCTCCTCCCACTTTTTTTTAAAACCGGTGGACCAGAAGCCCTGAACGAAGCTTTGGAACGAACCATGTCGATTTAGGAGGCATAACCATCCCCGCATCGCTTACCCTCAAAAGATCCTCAATGCTCACCGGATGAAAGCAAAAGGCGACACCGCCCTTGTCATCGACAAGTTTTTGAAGCTTTTCGGCACTGTCCTCTCCCCCTACAAAGTCTATACGTTTATCTTTACGCTGGTCCAGGATTCCGAGAACCGGCTCCAGGATCTTTCTCTGGAACAGGCTGAGATCGAGCTTGCTCACGGGATTAAGAGGAGATTCTGACGAATCTCCACCTTCCTTATTCTTCAACGTCAGTCCATACCAGGACCCCTTTATATACATAGTGAATTCACCCTTCTCTTTAGGCTCCGGTTCTCCCGCGGCATCCAGATCAAAGCTTTCTTCGATTTTTTCTATGAAATCATCTTCTCCGAGCCCGCCGAGGTCGCATATCCACCTGTTGTACGGAAGGATAACAAGCTCTTCGGCCGGAAAGAGTACGGCTAGAAAGTATCCCCACTCTTCCTCTCCTGTGAAAGGCGCTTTTTTATCCACCATCTCTTTCTTCACCCTGCTCGCGCCAGCGGCGCGGTGGTGTCCGTCCGCGATATACAGAGAAGCAACGGATTTGAACACGTTTACAAGAGCATCACACTGTTCCATCCTCCATATAGTGTGACCCACCCCGTCTTCAGCGGTAATATCGTACAGTGGCGGCTTTGCAGTCTCCCTTCGCACGATATCGTTTATCCGTTCGTCCCCCCTGTATGTCAGGAGTACAGGCCCTGCATGAGCAGATAGGGTCAGCATGTGTCGCAGTCTGTCGTCCTCCTTATCCTTTCTCGTATGCTCGTGCTTTTTTATGACATTACTGTCGTAGTCATCGACCGAGCAGCAGCAGGCCACTCCTACCTGCTCATGGTCTCCCATGGTAAGCTTGTACAGATAAATCGAAGGGGTTTGTTCCTGAATGAGAGAGCCGCTCTCCAAGAGCCTGTTGAAATTTTCAGCCGCCTTCTCGTAGACGGAGTCGGCGTAGAGGTCCGTACCGTCAGGAAGATCTATTTCGGGACGAATGACGTGCAGAAAGCTTAATACATTCTCCCCTGCTAGTTCTTTCGCCTCTTCGGTGTTGACTACATCATACGGGACGCTCGCTATATCCTTTGCCTTCTTTTCCGCCGGCCGTATGGCTCGAAACGGTCTCACAATGGCCATAATACGGTCTCCTTCTCGCTATTGGTTTTGTTATTCAGGGAACCTCGTCACCACTGTTGCCTCCTCATGGAGCTGGACCCTGTCCCCGATTTCCATCTTGTCAATGCTCTTCTGCTCTCCTCCGGCAAGCGTTATGATCCCTATGGGCGTACCCTCGCGGCCGAATCGCCTGTCCACATAGGCAAGGCCTACCTGCACCCCGTCTGCGCCTATTGCGCAGCTCGTAACCTCTCCGATCACTTTCTGTCCGCGCTTCCCGACAACGAGGTCTCCCTGTTTTGCAATCCGGACCCCTGCTTTGTTCATCCTGAACCGTGCAACCATCATGCTGACCGAGTCCATCTTTGAGAGCAGGGGATCTCTTCCGATAAAGAACGGTTTGTGGAACTTCACATACGATCCGAACCCCGCTTCTATCGGAGAAAGATTGAGCGGCCCGGCGAGCTCATGTCCGTACAGAGGAAGCCCGGCCTCTATCCTGAGTGAATCACGTGCACCGAGGCCGATCGGCACCGCCCCGTGCCCGATGAGCAGCTGCCAGAGATCCGGCGCCCTATTCGGATGGACGAGAAGCTCGAATCCCATCTCCTCGCCTGTATAGCCGGTTCTCGATACGATAAGGTCTATATCTCGGATCGTTGCCGTGCTGAACCTCGTCTTCCTTATACGCCCGAGCTTTTCACCTGTCCCCGATGAGCCGGACAACTTCAGGAGTACCTTCAAGGAGTCCGGCCCTTGAATCGCCATGTTCACGAGGCACCTGTCGCCGCAGGAGGGATCCTTGAGATCGTCAATCACGGCCTTTCCCTGCGGCCGTTTCAACGGGTTCTCACGGTCGATGATAACCTTTCCGCCGTTGACTGCGTTCATCCAGGCGAGGTCCTTACCGGCGTTCACCGCGTTAACGACGATTATGTACTTCTCCTCCGATACACGATAGGTCATTATGTCGTCTATCACGTTCCCGTCAGGATCGAGCAGGTAGCCGTATTGCGATTCGTTGTCCTTTATCCACGGCACATAGTTTGAAACGATGCAGTCGAGAAAATGAGTCGCGTGCTCGCCCGAGACCTCGATTATCCCCATGTGGGATATATCGAAGATCCCGCACCTCTCTCTCACCGCACGGTGCTCCTCTCCTATTCCTTCGTACCTGACCGGCATCTCCCATCCCGCAAAGTCGACAAAGCTCTTCGTAAGCTTCTTGTGCTCATCGTAGAGGCAGCTCTTCTGCGGTGAAGCATGCCCTTCACTGTAGGTAAAATCTTTAACGCCGGCGGCGGCCTTTTCCTGTCCTACAGCTCGCTGTTCAACAGCGGCCTGTCGGACAGCGAGCTGTCCGACGAAATACGGTTTTGTGAGATCGAATCCGTCCGGTTTTAACCGATGGAGGGCCCGTGCTTTTGTTCCTCTTTCGTACCCTTCGAGCTTTATTTTGGAGAGATCTACGTTCGGTAGGATTTGCTGCTTTTCGTCTATATCATCTATCTGTGCCGGACCCTCCAGCTTTTTGAATATATCGTTGTCGTCGAAAGCTAAATATCCGTCGGAAAGTCCCCTGAGCCATTCTGCGACCTCTTTTTTATCATCGGTCCTGCAGACCAGGAGAAACTCGTATTTGGAAATCCTCTGTATATATACATACGCGAGCAGCCCCCCGTCATTCCCGAAAATAAAAGAGTAGTGGCCTTCTCCATTTTTAAGCGCGCGCACTTTTGTTGTCGTTGCCTGCTCGAGAAACTGAACAGCCCGGTTCCCCTTCACGCGCAGCAGCTGCTTTTTGCTGCCGCCCTCGGCCTCGTCTTTATAGGAAAAACAGGATCCGAAGTACGGATAAAAGCTCCCGCCTGTGAACCTTTCTGAAACAAGATCTGCACAGAGACGTTCAACCCTCTTCTGCGCTTCCCGGATTACCTCTATCCCGATCTTCCCCCTCGGAAGGTCGCCTGTAAGCCCTATATATGTGAAGGGATTTATGTTCTTCAGTATAAGAGCAATAATGCTCGCGAGTTCCCCGATACCATCCTTTGTGATACCACGCTGTGTGATCCAGGGCGTTCCGAGCCTCACTCCGCTCGCCTCTGCGGTCACGGTGTCTCCCGGGATCGTGTTCTTGTTTGCTACGATACCGCAGAGATCGAGTATTCTGACCGCAATCTCACCTTTCAGCGGGAAGCCGCTCCCTGTCTTTATTTTTTTGAGATCGATAAGAAGCAGATGAGTGTCCGTGCCCCCGTATGCGAGTGAGAGCCCCTCTTTCTCGAGCGCCCCGGCGAGGTACTGTGCATTTTGAACGATCGTACGCTGCGTCCTCTTGTACTCCTCACCCTGCGCAATCTTGAAGGCGACCGCCATAGCAGCGAACTTGTTCACGTGCGGCCCTCCCTGCTCACCAGGGAAAACAGCCTGCTCGAGGACTTCGGCATACTCCGGATTCGCGGTAATCATTATCGCTCCGCGCGGCCCGAAGAGTGTCTTGTGAGTGGTGCAGGTGACCACATCGGCGTAATCAACCGGATTCGGATATTCACCCGCAACAGCAAGCCCTGCAGTGTGTGATATATCCGCAAGAAGGATCGCACCGACCTCATCGGCAATTCTTTTGAACTTCTGCCAGTCAGGGGCCCAAGGATAGGACGTATATCCCGCGATGATCATTCTGGGCTCGTGCTCCTTTGCGAGCTTCATGATAGCGTCGTAGTCGAGCCTTCCGGTTTTCGGACTGACTTCATAGGAGACGATACTGTAGTTTTTCCCCGAACGATTGAATTCACTGCCGTGGGTGAGGTGCCCTCCATGCATGAGGTTCATCCCCATAACGACCGATCCGGGCTTCACAAACGCGTCGTACACGGCGTTGTTCGCCGCAGCCCCTGACAGGGGCTGCACGCTGACCCACAGGTTCTGCGGGGGGTTCTTCTTTGTCGCAAAAAGCTGCGCCGCCCGTCTCGAAGCCAGCGCCTCGACGATGTTCGCATAGTCGAGCCCCCGGTAAAACCTCCGATCGGAGTATCGCCGAAACCTCGTCAGCTGGAACCCCATGTCTTTCAGGATCTCTTCGTCCTCTCCCACCATCATCGATGGGATGTAGCCCTCGGCATATATATTATTGAAGCATGACCCAAGCGCTTCGAGTACGGGTTCAGGACAGATGCTCTCGGACGGTATTAGCACGATCTTCCTCGCCTGCCTCTCCTGCTCGAGCTCGATCAACGACGCGATATCCGGGTCGACCTCAGGAAGCGGTTTCCCGAATACCTTTTCTGCATATGTCTTCATTTCCATCTCTTATCCTATATTTATTACTATAATGACTATCCGTTCTTTTTTACGAATTCCTTCATAAAATTCGCTACTATCTCGACATCCTTGACCTTGTGACTGTTGTAGATCGAAACCCTTATTCCTCCGGCGGAACGGTGGCCCTTCACTCCCACTATCCCTTCATTCTTCGCATCCGCAATAAACTGCGCATCGATATTCTCGTCTTTCAGGTTGAAGATTACGTTCATCGATGAGCGGCTTTCTTTTTCCACCTGTGAGACGTAGAATTCCGGATTGGCATCAATCACACCGTAGAGAAGTTTTGCCTTCTTTTCGTTCTCATCCTCGACTGCTTTCAGCCCACCGACTTTCTCGACCCACTTCAGCACCTTGTTCATCATATATATACCGAACGTGCAGGGGGTGTTGTACAGTGAGTTTTTGCCCACCAGGACCTTGTAGCTCAGGATATCGGGAAGAGCTACACCGCTTTTTTCGATAAGGTCGTCACGGATTATGACTACTGTGACACCGGAAGGGCCGAGGTTCTTCTGCGCACCCGCATAAATCAGACCGAGCTTTTCCCATTCTATCCTTCTGGAGAGGATATCGCTCGACATGTCCGCGACGACTGGCACTTTCCCGGTCTCAGGGAATTTTTTCCACTGCGTACCGAATATCGTGTTATTCGAGGTAAGGTGAAGGTAGGCGGATTTGTCAGCAATATTTATTTCCTCCTGCTTCGGAATGCGGAAGTACTTACCGGCCTCCTCAACGGAGACTGCGAGTGCAACGTCGGCGATCTTCTTAGCAGTTTTAAACGAATTGTTCGAAAACGTTCCGGTAACCGCGTAGCTCGCAGTCTCACCGGCGCCGATGAGATTCATCGGAACCATCGCGAACTGGAGAGTGGCCCCTCCCTGGAGAAGCAGAACGGAGAAGTTCTTGGGAATACCGAAGAGCTTCTTCAACAGATCTATCGTCTCGTTGTGCACCGCATCGAATTCCTTCGAACGGTGAGAGATCTCCATCACCGACATCCCGGTACCCTTCCAGTCCAAAAGCTCTGCTTTGGCCTCCTCGAGCGCTTCGACCGGCAGTGCCGACGGTCCGGGGTAAAAATTAAGAACTCGACCCATTTTGGTCCTCCTCCCTAAAATATATTGCTAAATAATTAACAAATTTGATAAGAGAGGATCCGCCTAGCAGAAACTACAGCGGGTTAAAACCATATGCATGCGGTATCCCTCTTCACTCACATTAACTATACACTTATCATAAAACGGAGTCAAGTGAATTGCGATACCTTATTACTAATTATCATGATTATTCATATTAATATTACATAAAATATATAGCTATTATAATAATATACGATTATAGCAATTCTCAGCGGGCTTCATCGTCTACCGGAATGCCATGCATACATATGAGACCTGTCCGCCTCTTCGAGGTACTCCGGACAGAACTTCTCATAAAAACCGCTGTCGAGGTGGTGGATCTGTGCGAGTATCGGGATAAACATGGCATTTTCGTATTTCGGCATTCTTCCGTAGCGGTCATAAAGGTAAATGCAGAACGATTTCGTTGCCTCCACTATACCGTCGTAAAACTCCGGTATCTGGAGGTCGTATCCCTTTTGCGCATAGATGCCCTCATCTCCCCATTTAATTGAGGCGATTTGATTAACAGCGCTCTCAGGGTCTCTGTACGGTGGGCAGCAGCCCTCCAGGAGTCCGTCGATTCCCACCGGGTTTACAGCTGCCCTCGGGCCGTACTTTTTTTTCGGTTCTTCGAACCTCATCCCCAAAGCTTTCATCACTGTTATGAGGTCGATCGTGTGCATCATAAAGGATCCGAGCCCCATAGCAGTTGCCGCGAGGGAGAGGTTCTGCATTGCCATGCCGGCTTCGAGGTTGCACAGCCACGGCAGCATCGCTTCATACTGTGCGATTGTCATCCGTGGGCCGTTCAGTAATCCGCTTTCGATCCATCTCTTTACCCCGGCAGGCTTGTCCTCCTCCTCATCCCACAGCTGCCATCTGAACTGGGCGAGCCCTGTGAAGAGGAGGTTGATATACTCCCGCGTCGTATCCGCGACCGGTATGAATAGTGTCGTTCCCGGTAGATTGACCATGCTCTCGAACGCCGACCCTATAGCATCCCGCGGGATATCGATTCTTCCTTCCTTCAGTCTCACCACATTGCGCCTGTAATCCAGCAGGATCTTCTCCCTGTCCTCAGCCGTCCTTATCCTCACCCTTTGTTTCGGAATGATCTCGTCCGATGAGCACGCCCTGTAGTAGAACACCCCGTCATCGTTGGTAAAGAAGAGATGCAGAGTAAGAGATGCGCACGGGCTCGCCGCCGTTCTCCCGATAACCGTGAGATGTCCCATGAGATGCCGTATCTCCTCCACGGTAACACCAGTTATCCCGCTCGATGCAAAACAGAGGAGTGCGGTTTCCAGCTCTGTGAGAGAGACAGGCTTTTCTTTTGATTCGTACCGAAGCCCGGCACGCTTCGAGGGAAGCCTCCCTCCTTTGGGAAATCTACGTGTCCTTCTGGTGAACATTGTCTGAAAGAGGGGAGCGTCGAATGATAATGGCATTTTTCATCACCTCACACTTGGAATATACTGCAACCCATACTTTCGGAAAATCCCGTCATAGACGCCGTTTTCTTTTATCTCCAGGAGTCCTGAGTCAAAGAGAACCGCTAACTCCAGGAGGCCCTTCCTAAACGCCACATAGAGCTGCCGCGTTATTTCATACCCCGGAACGCTGTCGAGGCCTTCAATCCGCAGGTTCCTCATGAGACAGGCGGCGACTCCGATGTCCATAAGGGCCAGGTCAAACTCACCGGCCAAAAGTCCGTAAAGGAGGCCCTCGCTGCTCTGCTTTTCAACCTTCATCTCACCGCTTAAATCATCAATAACAGGATCGTAGCTGTATCCGGAGAGAACTCCTATCTTATGATCCAGCAGCAAAAAGAACGGTTCAGCGGAGCCATCCAGAGCCATACACAAATCCTTCTTCTTGAAGTACAGCGTGGCTGCTGTTCTCAGCTCATGGGAGAAGATAAACTGCCGGACTCTCTCCGGGGTACGAGTGATCTGAAATATTCCGTCCGCCTTCTCCTCCTCCACCTGTGCGATGCACTCGTCCCAGCTGTAGAGAGCTGTTTCTGTTCTGATACCGCGGACCTTGAATGCTTCCTTGATTATGTCATGATCGACTCCTCTCACACTTCCGCCCTCCTCATACTGATAGGGAGGATAGGGGTCTGCAACCAGCCTGACCCTGGAAACCATACAGTGCACCTCACAGGAGAGATTACATGAGCGAATGACAATCGACGCTTCCGGTATCTGTAGACCTACGAGAAGGATTACTGCCCGGGAGGTAGCATTACATTATATATATTATATAACGGAGGATATAAATCTCTTTACACTAAACGCCTGCAGAAACCGAGATGTTAATCTCGGTTTCTGCAAGGAAGATGAGACCCTCCGGGTCTCATCTTCCACAGGCCTTTACAAGGTCCAGAAGCTCGGGATGAACGACCTCTCCATCCTCAGTCACCTTCTCCTCATCGCAGCTTACCGAGCAGTCCAGGCAGATACCGTCGATATGAGATGCCGCTACCCTTGGGGCGCCGCCGGAATACATCGGCCCCTGGTAGCCGAAACCCCACTCCGTACTGCCCCACACCCTCTCATCTTCTGTCGTCGCATACCCTAGTTTCGCATTGGGATTGAAACCGTAACACACATGCGCCGCAATATACATGTTCGGGTCGTTAAGACCGTCGAACCACTTTTTCACAATGTCCGCTTCCCTGCCACCGGAGATCTTTTTGATCCGGCCCTTTTCCACCTCGTACGTTACGGGCTCGGATACGATTCCTATATCGGCCTCTCCGCCGCCTGATATGGCCCCGTCGAACACCATCGTACCGTTTATGGTCTCCTCCTTCGGGGCCCACCCGATTTGTCCCGTGAGAAAATGCCCACCCGGCGTTTCGGCTATATGCTCGTTTGCAAACGGGCGGTCAGGATGGTTCTCGAAAGACACGTCCGTGCCGGCCCTGTTTGTGATCCTCATCCGTTTCGCCCGCTTCGTGATCTCCACGACCTTGTTCTGGAACTCGATCTGCGCATCGATATCAACCTCACCTATACATCGAATGAGCTGATCGGTTGACAGGCCTCCGAGCATGAGATTTCGGGTCCTCCCGTTAGTGACCGCCCTCTCCCACGGAGTGCCATATAAAAGCCACTGGTTGTTCAGCTCGATCCATACATCCGCTTCAGGGCATGCAGCGATGAGCGGTGCGGGAAGGTACGGGTCCGTTGCTTTACCGTACCCTTTCGGGGTCGAGTGCCATGCAACCATGACCTTTGCACCGAGCGCCTCTCCCGCCTTTGCCATATCTTCCGCCACTCTAAAGTCGCTTATAGAATCGATGGTGATGAGAAGGTTCTCGCCTTCCTTCACCCTGGCTATTTCTCTGACTGTCTTATACGCAGCCTTGAACAACTCGAGGTCCTGTCGTGTCGGCATACCTTCTCCTTATACGTCTTGTTTTCGAAATTTTCTGAAAAGCCTTTGCACATTCGGAGCAAGCCCTGTAGGCAAGAGCACTATGACTAGTATGAATATGAGCCCGAAGAAGATCCTGAAGTACCGTTCCACCGGCACCAGTAGCTCGGGAATAAGTATGACAAAGAGAGCGCCCAGAACAGGGCCGTAAAATACGGTAGATCCTCCGATGAGCGGGATAAAGAAGATGTAGAGCGTCGTGAAAACTTCGATATCTATAGACGAGATGAAACCAGTATAGTTCACGTACAGTGCGCCGCCGAGTCCGGAAATGAACCCCGCCACCGTATAGGCGAGCAGCTTGTATCGAAACGTATTGATGCCCACCGCCTGGGTGAGCCTGTCGTTTTCTGATATCAGCGTCAGTATCTTTCCTGTTTTCGTTCCCATGATC
>DATKZJ010000208.1:0-4742 GCA_035527995.1 Spirochaetota bacterium
ATCAGGCAGTACAGTGATTTTCCGGTTCCGAACCGTTTCGACGTTGTGTCAGAAGTCGTGATCACAGGAGAAGACGACACAAATCTCCGGAACATAGTGGAAAGAGAGTGGAAACCGGAGAGGATCCATACACTGAGCTACCAGGAGATATACACGATTACAATGGGATACTTCAGCCCTAAGGTAAAGAGCGATAATGATCTCATCTCAGAGTACTACTACAACCTCAGCGATATATACAGAAACTACTCCGCGGAGGATGATACAGTCCCGGAACAGGCTCATCTGGTAGCGGTGAAGATCCTCGAAATCATCTACTTCATGTTTCCCGGCTCGAAGAGGGCGGATGACGCGTTATGGGACATGGCAAACATCATAAGAGATGATTTGACCCGCGATATCCTCGGTGAAGAGGACTGCTACAGGGCAATACTGAAAAAGTACCCGGAAAGCATGTTTGCAGAGGAAGCCAGGGCGAGAATAGAGTCGAGAGAGGGGCAAGAAAACTGGGATGTGGAAGAACCGGCGTTGTGAAAGGGAGGATGACGGATAAGGATGGCCTTTTGGGCTGCCACGTTTCTATCGCGGGCGGGTTTGACCGGGCAGTCGAACGGGGGGCAGGTCTCGGCTGCACGGCCCTTCAGCTCTTTACGAGAAACCAGCTGCGGTGGCACAGCAAGCCGGTAGTGAGAGAACAGATAGAGAGCTTTACACGCTCCCTCTCCGGAAATACCCGCGTACGGGAAGTGTGTGCCCACGGCTCCTACCTTCCAAACCTTGCTTCACCCGACCCTGAAATAAAAAGAAGATCAATCGTCTCTGTAAAGGACGAGCTCGAGCGCTGCGGTCTGCTCGGCATTTCCTGCCTTGTCATCCATCCCGGAAATCATATGGGAGCGGGCGAAAAAGAGGGCATACGTAAGGTCGTTTCCTCTCTGAGGGAAGCGATGAAGGGCCGGGATGGGAGGGTAAAGGTACTTGTCGAAACTACCGCGGGACAGGGAACTGGGCTCGGATACAGGTTCGAGCATCTGCGCGATATCGTTGCGGGAGTCGGAGATGTCCTGGCAGGTGTATGCTTCGACACCTGCCACGTATTCGCAGCTGGATATGACCTCCGAGGTGAGGAGGAGTACGGGCGTACACTGGATAAGTTTGACAGGACAATTGGACTTTCTCACATAGAGGTGATACATCTCAACGATTCGAAAGGGGATATCGGGTCGAGGCTCGACCGGCACCAGCACATAGGTGAGGGAAAGATCGGCATTGATGCCTTTACACGGTTCATGCGGGATGAGAGGTTCGCCGAAGTACCGAAGATCATCGAAACACCGAAAAGGATGAATGGTACTGATATGGATGTGAGAAATCTCGAGATCCTTCGAACTCTTGCGGCCGGGTAACGGCCGCTTGACTGGAAGATGAAATGAGAATAGCCGCTATTCTACTGACCCTCATTCTCTTTCCCGCGAGTCTTGTCGTCGGTGCCGTGGGGAGAAACGCGCCGGAGTTCCACGGACGGATTACTACAGGGGTCGGGCTGAGCTACCGGACAGACGGGGACAGTTACCTGTTCGATTTCCCGATCTACGGCAATCTCGGCGTCACATATACATCTGGCATTGTGGAGAGTAAGGTCTCTCTCGATTACATAAACGAGCCCGGTATAGGGGAAACGTACGTCAAAGGCGGAACGAGATACTCCAACCTGAAGATCGGGATTTACGAGGAACGTTGGGGTGTCGGGTACCGGTCCAGCCCGGTAAGCATCCTCAATAGCAGGGAAAGCCGATACCCGGACAACGTCTTCTACCAGTGCTACTACAGGCCGAATCCGATGTTTTCAATGACGGTAGGAAGCGAAAAGGTCCACGGACAGTTCGTGATATCGGGCCGTGACGGGGTCCCCTCATCGATCTACGACGCTCTGCTCGGAACGAGGCTTGTGGGACGGTGGGAAGGGTACGACATGAGCCTCGGATTCGTGAGGCGTGCGGGATTACCGCCCGCCCTCTTCTTCCTTACCGCAGTGACAGAGGATGAGAGCTCCTCCTTCTGGAGTGAGATCGGCTGGGAATCCAGCCTGTACGATGCCGACCTCGGAAGCATGGTGCTGGGTTATAAGCGGGAGCTGCGTGCTGTATCGGTGATCGCCGAGTATGCGATATGGGGCGCGAATTCGTTGATCCTGGTAGAAAACGTATTCCACCTCAGGGAGCAGCTTGATGCCGGGGCCGCACTGTTCCTGCACTTCGCAGACTTCAGGGATGCGTGGAGCACGGCGATGAACCTGTATCTTCGTATGGGTGTGGGAAAAGGCGCACTCCTCGAACCGGGTATTGTTCTCTTCTTCGGTAAGCCCGGCACCTTCCTCGGTCCGTACGAGACGGAAAACGGCAACTCCATGTACCTTCGGTTCAAGTTTGAGTTCTAACTCCCATTTCTTGACATTTGACATTATCTCAAATTAAACGATATAAGCTCTCCATTGACCCAAGGATCGATATCAGCTGACCTCACTTACGAGATTACGATAAGCTGGTTAGCTGTCTCTCCATACGTTTGTTTTAATAATTATTAGGTAGGACGGCTCGCTTTCCTGCTTTGTATGTTGTTGTTAACTTTTGGAAAATCCATCCATAGTGGCAGAGATTCGTCAGTAATGTGGCACAGAGCGGTTTTGTCCCCTGTTACATACAGTGGATTTATATGATAATCCTTTTAGTGTTAAAGGGGAGTTGAGGGGGAGAAATGCACCGAAACTTCCGTTTATTATATATCTATGGAGATTCGTAAGTAATGTGGCACAGAGCGGTGTTAAAGGGCATTGATAGAATCGAGTCCTTCCGGGTGGGGTAGGATATACTTTATCGGCTGGATCTCTCCGTTCTTCTTTATCACCCGTTCCACGTATCTGCTCTTTAAAATCGAGTGTTCGACGAGGATGTCTTTCTCGATGACGGAGCCGAAAATGTATGTCATACCCTTTATCTGCACGTTGTCTCCGATGACCACCGGCTCATCCGAGCTCCCGGTAATCCTTACCCCTGTTTCGATACGTACATTTTTCCCTATGCGCACGTTTCCCTGGATTACGTTGTTTCTGTAGATGTGTGTGCCGTCGCCTATTTCGATTGTCTGTTCCGGGAATGTCGAAAGCATGACACCCTCATCGATTTTAACATTCTGGCCGATTCGAACGTCTCCCTTGAGGATCGCGTTTCTCCCCACTGTCAGACCGCGGTTTATCTCGATATTAGGCCCTATGTAAGCGCCGTTACCAACTTTCAGATCCACGACCTTGTAGCTTTTGTCCAGCTGGATGATGCGCTGTATCGTCTCTTCGGCTATGAAGAAATCGTCGGGATCGTCTATTGTGACGATATCCTTGAGCTCTTCATACACCATGGACCTGAGTGTCTCTTCCATTCTCTTCAGCACACTTTTCACGTTAAACGCCACGACGAGGCTGTTGTTCGTTACAGGAGAGGAACAAACCCTGAGTCCGTTGTCGTTGAAGATCTTGATGAGGTCTGTGATGTATATCTCGCTTTGCACGTTATTCGGACGTATGGCAGAGATGTAGCTCTTAAGTGAGTCGATCTTTAATGCGTATACACCGGTGTTGAACTCCCTTATGTTTAAAAGCTCCTCCTTTGTGAAGATCTCCTCCTTTCCCCTGAACTCCGTTCGGTACGGTATCCTATCATTCATTGCGAGGATGTCCTTGTGCTCCTTTATCTCGATAACTCCGCCCGACTCGGCTCCCTTCATGATTCTGCCATAGTAGTTGTCCTCGCTCTTTCCTTCGTATTGCCCGGTCATGACGAGCATATCACAGTCGCATTCAAGGAAGTATTTCTTGAATTCATCCACAGTATGATCAGAGAGAAGACCCATGTCTCCCGGAAAGATATACACGTCTCCACTGTATTCCGAGATTCCGCTGTGCTCGATCGCCATACGGACCGCGTCTCCTGTTCCGTTCTGTTCCTTCTGATATACAAAGAAGCGGTTCTTCTGCCAGCCCAGTGTCTGCACGACATCGAGCGCCTTCTTGCCGAGTACGATGATCTGGTTGTCGCTACCGAGCCCTCGGGCCGCCGCGTCGCACACCCTCCGGACACTCGGCCTGCCCCATATCTCGTGGAGCATCTTCGAACGCTCGCTCTTTATCCGCTTCCCGTGCCCGGCAGCCAGAATAACGGAGATCTCAGGCTTTGAAGGGTCAAGCTTGTCGCTGTATCGCTCGAGAATACTGTAAATTTCTTCTTTTTCTTTTGCCAATCTCTCTCATCTCCTCATCAATGAAAGGATCTTTTTTCAAAGGTCGATATTCCTGCCTGTCGTGAAAAGCACCGTATTCTTTAACCTGACGGGTTCGTTTGGACCGGTATATCGCTCTAAAAGATGCGAACATTTTCATTATACCGGTCAATAAAACAACATTAGTTCACCAAGAACTTATTATATTATAATATCGTAAATTACAGCAAGGTAAAGATAATTGGACGTTTTTGGTATACCCCTCTATATCGTTGACGGGTATAATGTCGTGCTCAGCAGAAGCTTCTCATCCGACAGCAAGGACATCATCAGGGAGAAGGAGCGCTTCCTGAGAGCGGCCGACTCCTACAGGGCGAAAAAGCGGGTAGAGATTACCGTCGTGTGGGACGGCGGCCCTCCTCCCGGCGGGCACGGAGGAGGAGCACGTGTAAGGAGCATATATAGCGGGGAAG
>DATKZJ010000209.1:0-6974 GCA_035527995.1 Spirochaetota bacterium
CTGAAATACAACGGATACGGCAACGTATCTGCGGAGTGGATGCCCTCCAAGCTGCTCTGGATCAAGGAGAACGAGCCGGAGATTTATAGAGAGGCAGTCTACGCCTGCGAGTTTCAGGACTGGATAAACTACAGGCTCACCGGGCAGTGGACAGGGAGCATAAACAACGTCACCATCCGCTGGTACTACGACTTGCCGAACGGCGGGTGGCCGGCAGATTTCTATGAGGAGATCGGCCTCGGTGATGCGCTGAAAAAGTTCCCCCGACGCATCCTGCGCCTTGGAGAGATGGTAGGGGCGGTTTCTTCCGCCGTTGCCAGGGAGACCGGCCTGCCCGATAAGCTTCCGGTCGTTCAGGGCGGTGTCGATGCATACATGGGGATGCTGGGGCTTGGTGCAGTCCGGCCGGGGAGAGTCGCGTTTATTACGGGCTCTTCGCATCTTTTACTGGGACATACTGCAGAGGAATTTCATAAAAGGGGAGTTTTCGGAGCATTCCCAGATGCAGTAATACCCGGAATGTGGGTGGTCGAGGCGGGGCAGATATCCACCGGTTCGATACTGAAGTGGTTCAAAGAGCAGTTCACAGGATGCGGTATTGTGAGGGAGGCCGATAGACGAGGGCTCTCTATTTACGATTACATAAACCAGTGTGCCGAGTGCATAAGGCCCGGATCAGAGGGACTCGTGGTCCTAGACTACTGGCAGGGGAACAGGAACCCTCTCACTGATTCGAGAGCACGGGGAGCGATATGGGGCCTCTCTCTCAGACACACCCCTGCACATGTGTACAGGGCGATAATGGAGGGGGTCGCTTATGGAACAGAGCACATCATGCGTGTATTCAAGGAAGCAGGGTACAGTCCCCAGGAGCTCGTCGCTTGCGGAGGTGCCACGAAGAGCCCTCTCTGGATGCAGATACACAGTGATGTGCTCGGGATGCCGATCCGTCTCACCGAGGAGCAGAACGCACCCCTCCTCGGAGATGCTATACTGGCGGCTTACGGCACAGGAATGTATAAAAGCATCGAAGAGGGCGCGGATAGTATGGTGAGGATCAAAAAACACATCCAACCCGACCTATCGAACCACGAGAGGTACAGGTACTATGTAGGCTGTTATATAGATACCTACCCGCAGATGAGAGATCTCATGTGGGATCTTGTGGAGCATGAGAAAAGCTGGTTATAAAAGCTCTGACGGGGATTTCCATCGATACAGGGCAGTAACTCTATAGCTTCGTCCCTATTTGGTCTTCTGCTTCCGGAACGACAACGGTTTTTCCGACACAGTTCTGTAAGATGCAGTCGAGCGGAGTTTTTATCTGTAACAAAGAGTATATTAATTTGGTGATAAATTTTTAACGATAAACAAGAAAATTCCAGAAGAGGGTAAAATTATGTTGACAGCTCTGTGTGTTAATGTCATAATGCCCTTACTTAATCAAAAGCCTATGGACAGACTTACAGAAGCCTATAAACCGAAATACCTGCAGCTCGTCGACATCATACGAAGAGACATCCTCTCAGGAAAGCTCAAGGAGGGCGACAAGCTACTCAGTGAAAACGAGATGAAGCAGAGATACGATGTTTCTTCCACCACTGTTCGAAAGTGCATAGACATACTAAAGAACGACGGACTCATATCACGGTATCAGGGCGTAGGGACGTTTGTCAAGGCAAAGCACGTGGAGCGGTCTCTGAAGAAGGTCCTCAGCTTCACGAATAACATGGAGCAGGTTGGTCTCACTCCGTCCACAGACGTGCTCGAAAAGAAAATAATAGTCGGTCATGGAAAATACCTCGAGAGGCTTGATCTCGAGAGCGGCGCTTCGATCCTGAGGCTGAAGCGGCTCCGGTTCGGTAACGGCATCCCGATGATGCTCGAAACAAGGTACATAAACATAAAGTACTGTCCGGATATTATAAACAAGGATCTTTCCGGATCTCTCTACCAGATATACGAGGAGGGTTATGGAATAACACTTTTAGGGGCGAAGCAGCACCTACGTATTATTTTTCTCACAGATAATGAAGCAGGATTGCTTCACTGCGGTAAATCCACCCCTGCGTATCTTGTCACGGGAGTGACATACTCGGACAACATGTGGCCCATGGAATACGAAGAATCTCTGTACCGGGGAGATGAGTACGAGTTTTTCGTTGAAGTCGGTTTCTAAACTGCAACACAGCGGATGCAGCTTTCGGCTGTCATGAACAGCCGATCTTTTACACCGAAGAAGCGTTGCATGGTATAACAAATATTTAACAAAGTATATATTTTTTGCCAATTTGACCTGAAAATTTTATGTATTAACGTACCAACGTACTATGCTAAGGCTTCTTAGTAGAGTCGTCAATCTCAAGAGAAGGAGGTGATCGATACCAGGAAGGGGCAACCGATGTACAGATGTAAAGTTTTATATTTAAAGGAGGTAAATCGTTTATGTTTAATGACAGAATGTCAAGGCGTCAATTTTTGAGAAGGGCAGGCCAGGCGGCCGTCGGCGGCGGACTCATGTATGCTGTCGGCGGGTCAATCGCAAAGCCCAAACTGGGCTTCGCAGGTAAAAAGGAAAAGAAAGCGGCAGAGGAGAAGATGCCCGGAGTCGAGGGAGATCTGTGGAAGCAGTATGCAGGCACTCATCTGATCTTCATATCAGAGAATACCCCCCCCTCCTATGCAACCAAGGAGCATATCAACGAGTTTACTGAACTGACAGGCATGACGGCTGAGGTTCGGCAGGATGTGCTCTCAACGGTGCAGGAGAAGGTCGGTCTCGACCTCAAGGGCGGCACAACAGGGTATCATCTCAACTATGCCCAGGACAAGCCGATGAACACGCTTTTTGCAGACTACTGGGCGGACCTCTACGAGTTCATCGACGATGACACACTGCCGCAGGAACCTGATGGGTACGGTGTGGACAAGTGGGGGTACAGATGGCTCGATGTAACAGGCCATATGTACAACAAGGACAGGCTCATATCTCTTCCTTACGATAATGCGATAGCCGTCATGTTTTACCGTCAGGACCTTTTTGAGAAGTACTCGAACCAGTTTGAGAAGGAGTTCGGGTACCCTCTGGAGTATACTGATGATACAACATGGAAGAACTTGATCGATTTCATGAAGTTCTTCAATAGCCCGAAGATTTCCGAAGTCGAGTACGGATTCGGATTCCAGGGTCTTGAAGGATGGGCAGGCCAGCTTGACTTCCAGAGAGTGCTTTTCTCCCATGGACAGTGGGAAGAGTGGGAGTTCGATGATCCATTCCTTGGTTCAAGGACCCCCGGACCGTGTAATTGGGGTGACGATCAGTCGGTCGAGACTCTCTCCCACATGAATGAGCTGTATAAGAACGCGCATCCTGAGAGCCTGAGCTGGAACTGGGCAGGCGTTAATACCGCATATCAGACGGGAAAGGTCGCGATGTGCGTGAACTACGGTGAGTTTGCCGCGACTGTTGAAGATTCGGAGCAGTCTATCGCTGCAGGAGGGAAAACTGCATACGGATTGGACCCGAAAGGTGAGCCCTCTTGGATCGTGAACGGCGGACAGGCCGTGAACGGTACCAACTACGGTATCGGAGGAATCGCAATCAACGGCAACCTCGATACGGACATGAAGAGAGCAGCGTACATCTTTTCAGTATGGGTAACCTCCGGGCCGTTCCAGAAGGCGGTTCTCAAAGAGCTCGGTGGTACTCCGACCCGTAACAGTGTCCTCACGGATCCTGAGGTCGTTGCTGCTATGAAGAGGCCGACGACCATGCCGAACGCTCTGACCTTTCCACCCAGTCTCGTGGGAATTGAGCCGCCGCACGTCGTACCAGGGCCGAAGATCCCGAAGTGGAACGAGTACTCTGTGATTCAGTGTGTTGAAGTTGGGAAGTGTGTTGCAGGGAAACAGGGACCTGAAGAGACGGCGAAGATTTTGAAGAAGAAGCTCGATCAGATGCACGGCGTGTGAGTTTGAAAGAAGGGGCAGCGTATGGGCAACAGCCCATGCGCTGCTCTCTTTAATAAAAAAGTCTATTTTGTAAGGAGAAGAGAGTGGCTAACAGTAATACGGTTTCGGTATCCGGAATGGAACTCAGCGTGCTCCATAAGAAGAGATACGGACTCAGCTTTTACGGCTGGATGGTGATTCCGGCAGTGGTGCTCCTGCTCGCCATTACGGTTTATCCGTTTTTCTGGATGATCGTTATGAGCGTGTTTAAGTTTGCAGTACGACCGGGTGCTAAAAACGAGTTTGTCGGTTTTCAAAACTATATTGGCCTGTTCAGGGACCACCTATGGGTAAAGGGATGGGGAATACAGGCAAAGTACGTATCCATCTGCCTCGTCATAGAGTTCCTGCTCGGATTTGCCATTGCAATATTTCTTAATAACGTGAGGCGCGGTGCAAATACACTTACGACGATTTTTCTCTTTCCGATGATGGTTGCACCGATAGCCGTTGGGTTCCTCTACCTATATATCTTTAATGCATCATTCGGATGGTACTACTGGTTTCTTCGGTCGGTAGGTATACTGCAGAAAGGGAGTATCCTCGGTGATCTTAACTGGGCCCTTGCGGGAATAATTATCGCCGATATATGGGAGTGGACGCCGTTTATGGCGCTTGTACTACTTGCAGGATTGAAAAAGGTTCCTCTCGATCAGATTGAGGCTGCAAAGTGTGATGGGGCCGGATCTGTGAGAAGGTTCAGGGATGTGCTTCTGCCGAATATGGTCCCTGTCATTGTGATTGCCGTTCTCATCAGGTTTATGGACATCATGCGCTACATTGACAAGATTTTCGTTATGACCACAGGAGGTCCTGCAGGTGTGACAAAGACGATAGCGTTCTACCTGTTCGATGTGGCATTCCACTTCTTCGAGCTCGGAAGAGGAGCGGCAATGGGCTTTGTGCTCATGCTCATAACAATCGGCCTCGCAATTGCATTCGTCAACCTACTAAAGAGGAAAGGAGTACAGAGATAATGGCAGAGACTGTAGAGACAATCGTACATAAAAGAAGCATTGTGACGAAAATCGCGGTAGTGATCGTCCTCGCAGTATGGTTTGTGTGGACGGTTACACCGCTGGGAATAATGGTGATCTCATCGATCAAGACCGAGAAAGAGGCGTTTGAAACTCCGAAGATCGGTGACTGGAAAGGTGTGCTGAACGTTTTCAGGTTCAAGCCCACAGGAGTTCACTACAAGGCGTTGTTTTTTGAAGAAAAGTTCGGCACATACATATGGCACGGGCTCGTCGCCTCGTTGAGCTCAGCGATCATCGCAATCGGGCTCGGGACACTCGGTGCGTACGGGCTTTCGAGGGGTAAGTTTAAACAGGAGTCGAACATATCCTTCTGGATCATTTCAACGAGAATGGCCCCGATTGTCGTGGTCATCGTGCCGCTCTACTACATATTCAGAAAGTTGGGGGTCCTGCAGACGATCCCGGGGCTCATAATCGCCTATACAACCTTCAATCTTCCGTTTGCGTTATGGCTCATAAAAGGGTTCTTTGATGATATTCCACTGGAGATCGAGGAGGCGGCGTTCGTGGACGGAGATACACACTGGAGGGTTTTCAGAAAGATCACACTTCCGCTTGCAACGCCCGGTATCGTTGCTTCATTTGTGCTCTGTGTGCTTTTCTCGTGGAACGACTTCCTCTTTGCAGCGGTTATCGGTGGGGCTCCAGCAAAGACAGTTCCTGTGGCAATACCCGAGCTCCAGACAACTGCGTATATCAGGTGGGGCCCGATCAACGCCGCAACAGTGATACTCGTTGTTCCCATGATCTTTCTCGGTATTCTTATCAGGAAGTATCTCGTCCAGGGTCTGACCATGGGGGCTGTACGAGAATAGCGGCGATACATATGATAGAGCAAATTATCAAAAGAGAGGGTTTATAAATGGCACAAGTAAAATTAGAAAATGTATGGAAAAAATACGGCAAGGTTGAGGCTGTCAAGGATCTTACCATAGATTGCAGGGACAGAGAGTTTCTCTGTTTGCTCGGGCCTTCAGGCTGCGGAAAATCTTCAACGCTGCGGATGATCGCCGGTCTCGAGTATATCACATCCGGGCAGATCTACATCGACAACAATGTGGTGAACGAGGTAGATCCCCACAGGAGAAATATCGCCATGGTTTTCGAGAGCTACGCGCTCTATCCACACAAGAGCGTGTTCGAGAACATGGCCTATCCGCTGAGGGTTCAGCGGTTCCCGGAAGAGGAGATCAAGAAGAAGGTTAAGCATGCCTCCAGGATCCTCGACATTGAGAACCTCCTCGACCGCTGGCCGCGTCAGCTCTCCGGAGGTCAGAAGCAGAGGGTGGCGATAGGAAGGGCGATTGTCCGAAATCCGAAGGTGTTCCTGCTGGACGAACCGATCTCACATCTCGATGCAAAGCTCCGAACGCATATGAGGGGCGAGCTGAAAAGGCTGCACAGAGACCTCGATGCCACCATGATCTATGTCACGCACGACCAGCTCGAGGCGATGTCAATGGCAGACAGGATTGCGGTCCTGGATCTCGGTGAACTGCAGCAGCTGGGGACACCGGATGAGGTTTTCAACCGTCCTTCGAATAAGTTCGTGGCAGGATTCCTCGGCGACCCGCCCATGAACTTTATTAGGAGCACGCTCCATAAGGACGGGAACAGGCTATACATCACGCATGATCAGTTCAAGTTCACACTGCCGGAGAGCGTATCATCCCACTTTACAGGCAAGGGTACCGCCGACGGAATGCCTATTGATCTGGGGATCAGGCCGGAATCGTTCGAGCTTTTTTCCAAAGCGCCTGCGAAGTACGATATCGAGGGAAAGATCTATATCACAGAGCCGCTCGGTGAGGATGTAATAATCGATATCATGATCGGCGAGAACATGGTAAAGGCCAAGACGGTGATCGGATATAAGGCCGACATCGATGAGCCGATATGGATGAAGATCAAGTTCGAACATAT
>DATKZJ010000210.1:0-15552 GCA_035527995.1 Spirochaetota bacterium
GGATCTGGGGCCGCTGGCCTCCCTTTTGAACCTCGAATCGTTGTTTATCTCCGAAAACCGTATCAGGGATATAGAACCACTTAGAACATTATCCAGCCTAAAAGAGCTCGACGTTTCCTTCAATGATATAGAGAACGCGGAATTGCTCCTGGATCTCGAAAACCTGAACTATGTGAATCTCGCGGGAAACAGGATACAAAACGAATCCGTTGCGGATCTGCTGAGAGAGAAAAACATTATCGTTGTATATTAGACACCGATTTCTATGTGAGAAATGGCGGTCCTGCATCTTGACTTTCTATCGAAGACTCACATGAGACATCATATGATGTCTCTCTTCTGGTAGAGGGGAGGACACGAGAAGCTCTGTTTAAATGGAGGGGAGATATGGAAAGAGACATAAAAATCGAACCTTTCGAAAACTGTCCCGCCCTGGCCGGGTGTCACTGTCAGACGAACTCCCTCGCGAAGATCTACCGTTACTACAACTGTCCGCTTTCTGAAGAGATGCTGCTCGGACTCGGGTGCGGGATGGGGTTCGTGTACTGGCACCAGAAGGGCGCCCCTCCGTTCATCGGAGGGCGGGGTAACGTGAAGGGGTTCTTTCAGGATGTCGGGGAACGGACGGGAGTTCGAATAGAGGTGAAGACCACCGCGAGCGAACGCAAGGCCCAGGACGCGCTTCTTGAGAAGCTAAAGAAGAAACAGCCGGTGATGCTGTACGGCGACATGGGATATCTGCCGTGGTTCGATCTTCCCCGAGAGTACCATTTCGGAGGTCACACCTTCGTTGTGTGCGGATATGACGGGAAAGAAACGGTCCTCGCTTCGGACATGGACCAGACCTCGGGCGGACTGAAGAAAGGGTTCTACTATCCCGTAACACTTCAAAGGCTGAAGACGGCGAGAAGCTCACCCTACAAACCTTTTCCTCCTAAGAATAGGTGGCTCGAGTTCGACTTCAGCGGCTACCGTCCTCCGGATGAAGCCGCAGTATTATCGGCCATTAGGCAGACCATGGAGGGCCTTCTCTCTCCCCCGATAAGCAACCTCGGCGTCAAAGGCATGCGCCGTTCAGCGAAAGAGTTACTCCGGTGGAGAACGCTCTTCAGCGAGAGAGAGCTGCGCATGAACCTTTTCAATATCTATATCTTCACGGAGATAGGAGGTACAGGCGGAGGCTGTTTCCGTTATATCTATTCGAGATTTTTAAAGGAAGCAGCAGGGATTGTTAAAAACCGAGCTCATAGAGCGGGGTTTGAAGCTGCGGCGTCACGGGTCAATGAATCGGGAAAGATGTTCACAAAGCTCGGGCTCCTGTATGAAGACGCCGAAACGGCATCCGATATAGACGGCAGGATCGAAAAGGGAAGCGAAATTTTCAAAAAGATCGCTTCCGTCGAAGAAGAGGCATTCGGAGCACTTTCAGAGACCGTCGGCACATGAAAGGACGAGAAACATGAAACCGTGGCACGATGATGACAGATTCTGGGAAACAATGGCTGGCAAGATGTTTACACGGGAGAGGTGGGAGGCTGCCGGCGTCGAGGTTGACAGCATCATCACCCTGCTCGACATGCGGCCGGAAGCCGAGATCCTCGACCTGTGCTGCGGCCCTGGGCGGCACTCCCTGGAGTTCGCACGCAGGGGGTACAAGGTTGTCGGCGTGGACAGGACCGGGCGGTATCTCGAGGAGGCGAAGAAAAGAGCGAAAGATCAGAAGCTCAGCATTGAGTTTCTGAAAGCGGACATGAGAGAGTACAGGGAACAGGAAAGGTATGACGTCGTGCTGAACCTGTTTACCTCCTTCGGCTATTTCGAGGACCCTGAAGAGGACTCAAAAGTCCTTTCGAACATCCATGCCTCTCTGAAAGAGGGAGGGAAGGCTGTCATCGAGCTGTTCGGGAAGGAGATACTGGCGAGGGTGTATCGGGACCGGGACTGGTATGAAGAGAATGGGGTGATCTATCTCGAGGAGCGGCGGCTCGATAATGGCTGGGGAACCATTCACAACCGCTGGGTCATGATTGTCGGGAAAAGGAGGAGGGAGTTTCATTTCTCGCACAGGATGTACTCAGGGAGAGAGCTCATGCTGCAGCTCGAGGCTGCCGGTTTCCGGGAGATAAAGCTTTTCGGCTCCCTCCAGGGAATTCCTTATGACAACCATGCAAAAAGACTCGTCGCTGTGGCGAGACGGTGAAAAGGCATACGTTTCTTTTTCGGTCCGGGCATAATCTTTTCATCGGCTCGATGACAGTAAGGAAACGTTTTGGCTTTGGATGAGGTCTGAATGGGAGTAGAGACACTGTACAGAGTCCGAAAGAAGGAGCTGAAAAAGGCCTCCCTGGTACTGGGCACGGCATTTCAGAACGACCCGCATTTTGTCCTGATAATGCCTGATCCTGATTACAGAAGAGAGAAGATCCACCACCTGTTCCGGTGCATCGTGAACTACGGTATTATCTACGGAGAGGTATACTCGCCCTCTAAAGAGATAGAAGCGGTTTCCGTGTGGCTGCGCTCGAAGGATTACAACCTGACCGAAGGAAGGCTGATTCGAAGCGGGTTTTTCAGGCTCCTCTGGCAGGTCGATAAGGAAACACTGAACAGGTTCCGGGAATACGGTGAAGAGATGGAGAGGATGCACCGTGAGTCGGCGCCGTACGAGTACTGGTATCTCTGGGCGCTCGGGGCAAGCCCGGAGCTTCAGAAAAAGGGGCTCGCTTCGAAGATGCTCAGGGCTATGCTCGAAAGGATCGACAAAGAAAGGCTCCCCTGCTGGCTCGAAACCAACGGCGATATCAACGAGAGTATATACGAGAAGTTCGGGTTTGAAGTTGTAAAGAGGGCATCGGCGCTCGGAGAACCAGGCTGCGGGATGCTAAGATACCCCTTCTGAAACTGCACCGGCCGCTGCCCGGCAGGACAGACGGTCCGCATAACGCATGAGCTGCAGACAGAGTGTCCGCAGGAAGAAGGGGTTTTCCATACGCTTCTTGCGCCTGTGGATTACGGGAATCATCAATCCTTCGATGGCGTATGAGAGTATGCGGGAGCGGCCCGAACCCCTGTAAGGTTTGCTCGCCGTGCTTGTGAGATTTATCGGGGCGTCGGTCACGACGGTCCTTTTCTGTACCTCACTGGCCAATATCAGTTCAGGCCTCCATATCTTACATCTATACCTGAGAACAGCTACTATGCAGCCGAGATCTTCTTCCTGCCTCTGTTCGGGTTTCGAGAAGAAAGGTCTCGTTCGGTACTGCGCTCAATGTGGTGGGAATCGGGATGCTCGTTCCCATGCCCTGGGGATATCTCTTCTTGTCAAAGCCGTGTACATCCTGCTGGCAATGGTCTTCATCCGCTCCCGCATGTGCGCGACCGGGGTTGAATTTCCCATAACCATGTGTATAAGCAGTAAAAAAGGGACCTTCCAACTACTATTTCTCACAGATCATCGTAAATACCAAGGGCCGGTAGTTTTACCGGCTTTCTCACGGCAAAGTATCACCGGTTTGTCATTTAGTGCGGTTTTCTAAACAATTGCATAGCAAGGGGTTTCGATGTAAAAAATAAAGTTTACGGTGAAAAAAGCGCTAAAATACCCATTCCTTCATAAAGGAATGGGTATTGACCTTCCTATTACGATTGCACATAAGGAATGGGGATTAGCACCGAAGTCATCCAATTTGTGACATATTCTGATACTTTTACCTTTGTTCTATCCGGCCGATTCGTGTACTCTTTTACGGACGATCTTTAAGAAGAGGCTATATGTGAGAGATACAATCAAACGCGGTCTAAGGCCGGTTTCCGATTGATGCTTTCAGGAACATGACGTTAAATGATGGTGGTCGTGAATATAGTATCGAGTTTTGTGAGCGAGAGAACCTTCAGGACATTGGAGTCTTTCGGGATGAGAAACTCCACGCTTCCCGAGCGGCTCGACACCGCAGCATTACAGGTGACCCACATCCCGATATCTGTGGAGGTGGGGTATTCGATACCCTGTAGATTGAACCGCCACCGGGAGTACCCGTCTTTGAGCATCTTCATCAGTTTCTCACGAAAATCCTTCCATTCTACAGGGTCCATTGAGCTTGCAAATATCACATCCGCTCTCTTTCCTCCGTCTTCAGGGGCACCTCTCGAAAGAGGAATGATTCGGTATTTCTTCGGTTCGGGCATTGAAACCTCATTCGATATAGTGCTAATTTAAAGAAATCTTACTGTTAATACAAGAGCTTATTGGAGGGAGCAGTAAGTGTGCCCATGATGGTTTGCTCTCGACAGAAGCTCAGTGAAACGCTATTTTATTAGTGTGGTTTTCTCACGAATCGCATGATATTAGGGCTAAAATTATGCTAAGCGTATGTTGAGGAAACCACAAGCTCCCTATTTCTATGTGGGAAATGGGAGGTAGAAAATATTTTTAGGGGATGGGAACTTGGGTTTTATACAGGGAGTAAAAAAGCCTGCTGAAGACCGAGAGGAGCCGTTCTTTTTTCTTTTCAAGGAGAACGAGCTTCTTGTAAAAGGGGATGAAGATGGTACGGGCATCCCGCGCGCCGGGGACCTTCAAAAAGAAGGCATTAGTGTTAAAGACTCCATGTTTCTGGGGATGCTTGACGGGATCTCCTGTTACGTTGGACAGGTAGAAGACCACGAGGGAAACAGCGCTGTCTCGACTCTGCGGGAAATGTTTTTTTCCGGACTGAGGCCTCTTCTCGGGCAGATCGAGGACGAACTCTTCAGGGTTGCCGGAACTGCCTTTCAGGTCGTCAACTGGGACCGTACCCACAGGTACTGCGGGCAATGCGGGGACCTTATGAGCGTAAAGAGCGACGAGAGGGCAAAGGTGTGTCCGCGATGCGGCCTGACAAATTTTTCCAGGATCTCACCGGCGATAATCATTGCGATTGTTAAAGAAAACAGGATACTTCTCGCGAGGGCCAACAGGTTTCCCACCGGCCTGTACAGCGTGCTCGCGGGATTTGTCGAGCCAGGGGAGAATCTCGAGGAGTGCGCGCGCCGCGAAGTGAGAGAGGAGGTCGGCATAAGGATAAAGGACATAAAGTATTTCGGGAGCCAGCCATGGCCCTTTCCCCATTCTCTCATGATAGGGTTTACAGCCCGCTACGCAGGAGGTGATCTCCGAATCGACCCGGCAGAGATCGCCGAGGCGGGGTGGTTTGGCAAAGATGATCTTCCGAAGATACCTCCCTTCGGCACTATTGCGAGGGAGCTAATAGAGTGGTTCTTAGAGGCAAGCGAGTAGAAGGGAGCGGCCTATGGGAAACGGTATAGGGTTGGTCTTCATGGAGCAAACGAAACACCGGCAGCTTGGCCCTTCTGACCAGGTTCGAGGGCGTATTCCGCCTCCGGTCGAGCTTGAAGTCGATATGGAGCTGCCGCAGGTTGACCTGCCACGGCCGGATGAAGTCGAGATCGGGAGGATAACCCTCAGGGACGCGATAGAGAGAAGAAGGAGTGTGAGGGACTATCTGAAGGCCCCCCTCTCTCTCGAAGAACTCTCATGCCTGCTGTGGTGCACCCAGGGAGTGAAAGAGGTTGTACAGGGAATATGCACGATCCGGACGGTTCCTTCCGCAGGTGCGAGGCATGCGTTCGAAACATATCTCCTCGTGAACAATGTCACAGGCCTCTCGCCCGGGCTCTACAGATTTCTTGCAACCCGGCACAGCCTGGTACGGCTTTCAGGAGAAAAGCAGCCTGCTGATAGGGTTGTCCATGCGTGCTTCGGTCAGGATTTCGTGAGAACAGGCGCGGTAACGTTCATCTGGACTGCGGTGGCGTACCGGATGACATGGAGGTACGGCGAGCGGGGATACAGGTATATACACCTCGATGCAGGACATGTATGCCAGAACCTCTATCTTTCCGCCCTTTCAATCGGATGCGGAGCATGCGCAATCGCGGCCTTCGATGACGACGAGATGAACAGAATCCTCGAGATTGACGGGAAGGACCATTTTACCGTCTACCTCTGCTCAGTTGGCAAGGTTTAACCCCCATTTCTCACACAGGGATGGGGGGTTCAATCCCCGTTTCTCATGACCAACAGCAAACTGTAAATAACGGGGCTTTCGGCGCTTTTTTTACCGTAAACATTATTTTTTACACCTGCCAATGGCTATGCACTTTGTGAGAAAACCGAATTAACCGGTCCATAGATCGAGTGATCCAGGAACCGGACGGCCCCTGTAATTTTCAATCACTGTGATCGTCGAATACCATGACCACCGGTCCGTCCGAACGGCCCCTGCTACAAGAGCGCAGTTTCATTACTATATTCCGGCTATAGGTAATGAGAAACCAACAGCGCCCGGCTGAAAACTCTCAAGGCTCCCTGCCCGATTCTTAACTCACAGATCACTGAAGGGTGTTAAATTTTTCAAACCGCCGCTAAAAATAAAATTGAAGTCAGTCAGGATCATACCGGAGATGTAGGAGGACGCTGAGGGCTGTGGGGTTACGGCATTGCATCGCTGCAGTTTCACGTCAGAGAAAGCGGCCTGTTTTCTGCTACAGTAATTCCTGTAATAACTTTTCTACGGTTTCGTCCGTAAGGGGAATGGGGTTGTAGTTTCTGCTTCCGCCCTTCGACTCAGAAACAATAGTGGGTATGTCTTCCTCTTTTATCCCGTAACTGCCGAGCCCTGTCTGGACCTCGAGATCATCGAGGAGACGTGAGAATGCTTCGGCGCCGTTTTTATCTCCTCCGATGAGCATTCCGATCTCATCGTACTTGTCCTTTCTGGCCTCGTAGTTTTGCTCTATCACCTTCGGCATTACCAGGGCGCATGCTCTCCCGTGAGGCACGCCGAAGCGTATACCGATAGGATGAGAGAGTCCGTGAGCGAGTCCGAGACCGGCGTTGAGCAGTGTGATTCCCCCGTAAAGAGATGCGAGAGAGAGGGCCTCGCGAGCTTCGAGGTCGCCGGGATCTCTGTATGCTGCGACGAGGTATCTGCCTGATAGCTCGATCCCTTTCCTGGCGAAGGTGTCGGTGATTGGCCCTGAGTTTTTTGACGTATACGCCTCGATGTTCTGGATCAGGGCATCGAGGCCTGTGTCTGCGGTAGTGCGTGGGGGGAGGCTCAAGGTGAGAGAAGGATCAACGAGCGCAATATCCGGAACCATGAGCTCGCTCCTTATGCTCCGCTTGAAGGTCCGCTCGTCGGAGCTGATAACGGCGTTCTTCGTTACCTCGGCCCCTGTTCCAGATGTTGTCGGTACTGCGATATAGGGGATAGAGGGCTCGGTGAACTGTTTCCCTTCCCAGTAGTCTCTCACCACGCCGCCGTTTGTTGCGATGATCGATGCGGCCTTGGCCGTATCTATGACGCTTCCTCCGCCTATCCCCACTATACAGTGAGGTTTGATATCGCGTACCGTGGAGACTGTTTTTGCGACCAGGGTCTCGTCGGGATCGTGGGACGCTCCGCCTATCTCGTGGACATCGATTCTGTCCATCTCGAAGATTTCCATTAGCCTTTCTCTCGTTCCGCTCTCAGAGAAAGAACGTCCGCCGTACACGAGGGCTACTCTCTCACCGAAGCTTTTCACGAGTTCCGGCAGCTCTTCAACCGTATTGGTACCGAATACGATTGACTTCGACACCAGAAGCGTTGATCTCAGTCCGTATATTCCCATGGGGCGCTCCATTAGTCTGGATTTGTTTTCAATTTATATATTATTGCCTCGAAGTGTGGGAATCAAGCAGATAACCACCTGTGATTCGCAATGTTCATTAAATTTCCTTTGAAAACTCGATTCCAGGAGATAGGGGAATCGGGAGTTTTCATAAGTTTCAGGAGGGCCTTTGCTGCTGAAGCTGAAAGATTCAATTTGAGCGGTAAGCTGCAGGGCCGAAAATGGATGCCTGTCCTGGTATCGGTCGGGATTGTTCCAGGAGATATTTTCGAGATCGCAGGAGGCAGGCGAAAAAGTGGTAAAACTGCGAGGTTTTTTATCGCATCCTGGGAAATAAAAAAACAGCGAATAATTTTATTTACTTGAAATATATAGAAATAAAATTGTTACTCCCGGTGGCATGATATTTGCTCTATTATAGTAAATTGCACGGGGGAGATGTATGCTTGATGTCGAGCGGGTGATAAACCGGAAGATCGTGAGGAAGGTACTGCACCACTACGGGTATAAGGGTCAGAAAAGAATAGACGAAATCTTCGGTGCGGCAAGGGAGAGAGGGATCGGTCCCTTCTTCGGAAGAATGTCTTTGAAGATTGCAATGCAGCTCGGTATGAAAAAGCTCGGGATGAGCAGGAAGATGAAGGAAAGTTTTTTATCAGGGCCGCACAATCGGCAGACCGTCATGAACATTCTTCGTACTGTGGCAGACAACGGAATGCAGCAGCCGTTCAGGTTCGACGGGCCGGCTCTCATCGTTTGGAACTACACGAGCCTCTGCAACCTGCGCTGCAGATACTGCTACCAGGATGCGGGAAGGCCTCTCGATGACGAGCTCTCTTTCGAGAAGTGTATCGATATCATAAATCAGATGGTGGATGCCAACGTGGCGTTCATCGCGTTCTCTGGGGGAGAACCGATCATGGGGCCGCGGTTCTGGGATGTGCTCAAATACGCGGCGAAATTCCTACATATAAGCATAGCAACAAACGGTACCCTCCTCGAGGACAGGATGCTCGTGGACAAGCTTGCCGATAACGGTGCGAGGAACGTGTTCGTGAGCCTCGACGGCGCGACGCCCGAAACTCACGATTTTATACGGGGCAGGGGCAGCTACGAGCGTACGATACGAGGTGTCCAAAACCTCGTTGCGAACTCTCACCTCCGTGTAGGTATAAACACGGTGGTTACGCAGCACAACTTCGAAGAGGTACCCGACATTTTAAAACTCGCAAACAGACTCGGGGTAAACTATTTCAGCCACTACAACTTCATCCCCACAGGAAGGGGGAGCGACGATCACAAGATCGATCTCCTTCCGGAGCAGAGGGAACAGCTTCTAAATATTCTCTACGAGTGGCATACCAAACGAAAACAGACGAAACTCAATACGGTCAGCACATCACCGCAGTACTGCAGGATCCTCTATGAGAGCTCCGGAGGAGAGACCGCAGGGCTGTTCCACTATACTACGGATACCGGGGCCTCCCTTAAGGGCATAATCAAGTACGCGGGAGGATGCGGGGCAGGAAGGGTGTATGCGGCAATCCAGCCGAACGGCATGATGAGCCCCTGCGTGTTCATGCCGCAAGTAAAGATCGGCGATCTGAGGAAAGAGCGTTTCCACGACATATGGAAAAACTCGGAACTCTGTAAATCTCTCTCCGACAGGGAAAGCTACCACTTCAAGTGTCCGGGTTACCACTACGTGTGCGGAGGATGCAGGGCCCGTGCCCTCGCGTACGGGGATATACTCGGGCCGGACCCCGGATGCATCGTCTATCAGAAGACGTTGCACCCGAAGGTGGAGGCCGAAAAGGTGGAGGCGGCAACAGCGTAGTCCGGATCTCTGTAGGTTAGCCCCCATTTATCACAAATCTCAGTAAATATCAAGAATTAGGGGTTTTGTGAGTTCCAGCCAAGCGGAAATTACACGTTGTAAATACAGATAGAATCAATAATATTAGTTTGTATGGAACCTGTCTATTTCCACATCCAGGTCATCATCCTGCTCTTCAACCTCACACTCGGATATGTTGTTTGGACCTACAATGCCAAGAGCTATCTCAACAGGCTCCTCACTCTCATAATAGCATGTATCCTCCTTGTCGATATCAGTCTCCTCTTCTACCTGAGGATGGAGGGGAAGAATCTCCTTCTGGCGACCATTGCGCTCGGGTCACTGGGGATATCGTTCTTTTCACCGCTCTTTTACACACTGTCACTGCACTATCCTCTGAGAAAAGAGATCAAGAAAAAATATACTATAGTAATCTATTCTGTCGCGTTTGTACTCTCCGGGCTCATGGTAACCTTTTTTCCAAAAGAATACCTCATAGATCAATCGCTCCTCTTCGACATATTCGCGAACTTCTCTCTGCGAAAGCTCCCGCTAGTCTTCATGCTTCTTTACTTCCTCGTCACATGCTATTCGATCGGTCTGCTCATACTCGCGACGAGGAACTTTCTCCTCGCATCAAAGGGGAAGACGATTCCATACGAGAGCAGCACGATACGGATGCTCATCACGGTTGGTATACCGATGGCATTTATACTGACGACTGTGGATGTGATAAACTTCTTCTTCAGTATCCCGTATCCATGGATCAGCTTCCTTTTCTTCGCGTTTACCTCGTTCATGGTCGTGCTCGTCCTTCGATTTCATATCGTGGATCTGAGGCGTTTCATAAACGGCGTCCTGTTCTACCCGGCACTCATCGCGATACTGGTTCTTGTCTACATATACGTGGTACTGAACAACCAGAACCGTATTGCAGAGATTTTGATGATACACCCCAGCATTGCGCTCGTTCTCGAGGTCTTCGTCATATACCTCGTTCTTTCGACATTCCGCAGGGTGATTGACATCTCGTTCCTCAGGAGAAGGTTCCCACATGTGACCGCTCTGCGAATCGGAGATATCGAGCCTCTCGAGTATCTTTCCTACGCAGTAACGCTCAGTGATTTGAAAAAGAGGCTCGTCGAGGTTTTCAGGATATACAACAGGACGGAGAAGACGATACTGCTCATTTTCGATAGCGAGCGGAAGGTATACGCAGACGTAGACAGCGAACACGATCTCGTGATCGGGGGTTCGAGCGAGCTTGTGAAGGTGCTTTCTCAGCTCAACCGCGGAGTGACCCTTGAAGAGCTTATTATGCATATGAACTACAGGAAACAGATCAAGCAGCTGCACGATCTCGAGATGAACCTCGTCCTCCCGATAAAGCGCCGTGAAGAGATCATGGCATTCATTCTGCTCCCGAAACGCAGCCTCATACACAGGTGGAGCTATGAGGACATCTGTGCTTTGAGCTATCTCAATGTGATAATTCCACCCCTCATAGACCGGTGCAGGATGTATGAGAACGAACGGGAGATAGAGAAGCACCAGTACAGGATGGAACAGTACATGGTGGTAGGCCAGATGGCATCGGGTCTAGCTCATGAAATAAGGAACCCGCTATCGATAATATCTACATCCGTTGAAACGGTTCTGAAAAACAAGGTCGATGAGAACGAGCGGGTAAAAATGCTGAAGTATATCCAGGAGGAGGCAGAACGCATCAACATACTGGCAAACAAGCTCCTAAGCTCCGACTACCAGAAGAGCCCCGAGATCGAGATGGTAAATCTCAACTCGGTTTTCCAGAAGCTGAAAACTTTTCTGGAATACAAGCTGAAGGATAATAACATACAGTTCTCTATCCTGAGTGATGAACCCTGCTTCCTGTATTCCGATCCGAATCTCCTTTTTCAAATATTTCTGAACCTTGCCCTCAACTCCATAGAAGCGATAGACGAAGGGGGAGAGATAGAAGTAATGTTTAGGGAGGACCCTAACGCCGTGGCTGTTGAGATGAAAGACGACGGGCCCGGAATACCCGAGCGTCTGAAGAAGCGCGTATATGAGCCGTTCTTTACTACCAAGAGGGCGGGGAGCGGGCTCGGACTGACTGTAACAAAATCACTTGTCGAAAGACTTTACGGGGATATTAAATTGCTGCCGGCGAAAAGAGGAACAGATTTCGAGGTCTTTCTTCCATCCCACAGCATGAAAGAGTAACGTATGGAGATGCCTTTTTCTCTTTTTGTAGTGGAAGACGAGCAGAAGATGAGGGAAATTTTAAAAATTAATCTGTCCCGGCGGTATGATGCTCGCTTCTATGATAATGCAGAAGAAGCACTGGAAGGATTTCGGCATAAGAGGCCGGACCTCATCGTCACCGATGTCCGCCTCCCTGGTATCGACGGAATCGAGCTCATGGAAAAGGTAAAGGCCGTCGATAAGAACATCCCTTTCATCATATTTACCGGGTACGGGAGTATCAACCACGCGGTGGAGACGATAAGAAAAGGGGCGTTCGACTACCTGGAAAAGCCGATCAAGATAGACAACCTCATCCAGTCGATAGAACGCGTGCGCTCGTACATCGCGGTATACCGGAGCTCCTCAAAAGCCCCCACTCATTACCGGATCAGCATAGGCGGTAAGGGTTTCGAGTTCATCACTCGCGACCCTGCGACGCGCCAGATACTCAATCTGTCCCAGAAAGCGTCGCAGTTCAATTCGCCGATCCTCATCATAGGAGAAACCGGGACGGGCAAGGAACTGTGTGCGAGATTCATTCACGAGAGATCCGGCAGGAGAGGGCCTTTCGTGGAGCTCAACTGTGCCTCCATACCGAAGGACCTTCTCGAAGGGGAGCTCTTCGGGTATAAAAAAGGCGCCTTTACAGGCGCGGTGAATGACTATGAAGGGAAGATCGCACTCTCCCATAAGGGGACCCTTTTCCTCGACGAGATCGCGGAGCTCCCGCTCGAGCTCCAGGCAAAGTTTCTCAACGTGCTCGAAATACCGGAGTACTACCCGATAGGGAGTAACGTGAAGCGAAAGATAGATCTCCACATCATCACTGCGACGAACAAGAACCTCAGGAAGATCGTCGATACAGGAGGGTTCAGGGGCGACCTGTACTACCGCATTGCGGTCATACCGATAAAGCTTCCGCCTCTGAGGGAACGGAAGAGTGATATCTTCCCGCTTGTCGATTACTTCCTCGGCGAGAAGGGCAAAAACTTTGTAATTACCCCTGAGGCGAAGCTGAAGCTTCTGAGCTACCCATGGCCGGGGAACGTGAGGGAGCTCAGGAACGTTATCGAGAGATCGATACTGCTGGCAAACGACGACCACATAATCCGCGATGTTATATTCGACACCGACAGTTACGACCTCTTCTCAAAAGATACGAATGCGGTCCCGGACGATATCCCCGAGCACTGGGAGGAGTTCAAGAAATTCAAGTCGAGTATCGTCAAGGCGAGAAGAAAAGAGCTGGAGAAGCTCTTTATAGAGAAGCTCCTCATCAGAAACGGGGGGAATATATCGGCCTGCTCGCGATCGGCGGGGATCGACAGAAGACAGCTTCAGGATATGATAAAGGACCTCGACATCGATGCGACGATCTTCAGAGAGGGAAGGGAATAGCCGTCTTACAGGCATAATTAGTTTCTAGTGAATAATTAGTTAAATTGCCTAATAATGTATTTTTAAAAGAAAGTGTTTACTTTGTAACTCATTAATTAGAAACTAATTATGGAGCTGGTGGTGATTGATGTATCGCTAAATATTGCATTATTCACCAGCGACTAAGCATGAAAAGAGCCGCCAGGCATAGCAGCTGCTCTTTTTTATGATATTACACAGGAGAGATTGGATTACTTTCAGTCGTAGCGAAGGTCCGGGCGGTCCCTCCCGGCATAGTCGGACCAGCCCCTCATCTCCCAGTATCCCTTGTAGTCGTAATCCACAATCTCGATCTCGTTTATCCACTTGGGCCACTTCATACCGTACTTCTCAGGGACCACGAGTCTCACGGGAAAACCGTGCGTAGGAGATAGGGGTTCTCCGTTTACCCTGTAGGCGAGAAGAACACCGTCTTTCATCGCTTCATCCATCGCGATGCTCGTAGAGTACCCGTCGAGGCAGCGGAACGCCACCTCGAGTGCCCCCTTTTCCGGACCTGCCATTTCAAGGATGGATGAGAACGGTACTCCAGTCCAGATTGCGTTCCCGATCATTCTGCCCCCCGGCGGATTGGAAATCGTCTCGAGTGTGGCGTAAATTGAGACCTGCGGGAGATTCTGGATCTCGTCATAGGTGAGGGTTGTCGGATTTCTCACGAGACCCATGATAGCGAGCGAATACTCCCCGATATCTATCTCCGGAACACGGCCGATGGCAAGAGAAAAGAGGCTCTGCTGCGAGACGAAGTTTACAGTATCGGCATCGAGCCGGTCGGCGAGCGGGACCTTATCGCTGAAATCCGAAATGAAGTCGAAGACCACCGGGTTCTTTACCCACCGCTTTGTAGGGCCTCCGTCCTGTACTAGCTTCAGCACACCGTCGGCAGAGGGATTCATGTAGTCACCGTCCTTCTTCCATACGATGAAAAGATCATCGGATGCAAACTCATCGTACGGAATGACGGCAGCGTACAGGTCGCTCCCGTACACGATAACGTTCTTTATGCCGGGAAGCGGTTTCAGTTCTTTGAACAGTTCGCTGACACTGACACCGGTAAACGGGATAGTGACCTCCTTGCTGTCGGACCGCACACCTGTAACCGTAACAGTCTCTGTCTTGCTCTCGAAATCTGTTACGATGTCGAGAAAGGAAGCAGACCACTCCTCCTCCAGGAGACCGGAGGCCTTGAGCATATACTCAGGGATTGTCCTTGCGAATTCAGCGTCACTTCCTATCCTGTCGATATCTATCGATTCGGGATCAGGGGGGAGATCTGCCCTGCTCTTTCCGGCGGTTTTTATTGTGAGAAAGAGTACGGCGATCGCTCCGACAGCCACCAGGGTAAGAATTACTGAAAATAAAAGTTTCTTTTTCATGGCGGCTCTATCCTTTCAGACGAATACAAGGAGCACAAAGAGGCCGACGAATACGGTCCCTATCAAAAGCAGCATGATGTCGATGTATGCTCCCCCTATCTTCTTCCTCAATAGGGCGGAACGGATGCTGAGGAGCGCATGCACCGCAAGGAGGACAATGAATGCGATGTTCAGATGTATACGGTGGGTGATATCTGCGAACCCTCGAGAAAAGAAGGCGAAATGCCCCGTGGTCCTGTAGCCCGTGACCAGTATGACCACGGCGATGAGAAGCAATGCGTACGCAATATAGCGGTTTATTCTGATGAGAACCCTGTTGAGCTTTACTCTTCCTGTCATTTTGACGCACCCGCTTTTTAGAAACGTTATATCAGGTGCAAGGGAAAGTCAACCCCCCTTTGTTCCGTAAATAATGGATTGTAAAAAAGGGGGGTGCTGTTTAGAATAATGAATCGATATTCGAAACGAGGCAAACCTGTTATGAGTTATTATCTGGGGGTCGATTTCGGGACCGAAGGAGTGCGTGCGGCCCTTTTCGATATCGAGGGAAGGCTTTTCGCAATGGAGTCGGAGGGGTACCCGACCAGCTATCCGAAAGCCGGCTGGGTGGAGCAGGACCCCGCGGACTGGTGGAAATCCTTTATTGCAGTGATACGGAAGCTCATTGACAGGTCGGGTGTGAGAGGAGAGGAGATTGCGGGCATGGCCTGCGACACAACATCCTGCACAGTCCTTGTCCTGAACAATGCGTTCTCCCCGCTACGCAACGCCCTGGTCTGGATGGATGTGAGATCGTCCTCTCAGGCTGAGCGGATTGCGGGGTCCTGTGCGAATGCACTGAAATACAACGGATACGGCAACGTATCTGCGGAGTGGATGCCCTCCAAGCTGCTCTGGATCAAGGAGAACGAGCCGGAGATTTATAGAGAGGCAGTCTACGCCTGCGAGTTTCAGGACTGGATAAACTACAGGCTCACC
>DATKZJ010000211.1:0-3338 GCA_035527995.1 Spirochaetota bacterium
CGCCGATATTTCCACGGCTTTTAACAGGATGATGAAGGAGATGAAGCAGTCGGAGATCAGGCTCACTGATCAGGCGAGACTGAAGAAGGAGATGCAGCTCGCCCAGAGCATCCAGCAGACACTGCTGCCGAAGGAGGTTCCTGAGACAGAGGGGTTCGAGATATCCGCGAAGTATGACGCGGCCATGGAGGTGGGAGGGGATTACTACGACTTCTTCTATGTCAACGAAAACTCCCTTGGCATGACAGTGGGCGACGTGTCCGGAAAGGGAATCGGGGGTGCCTTCATGATGAGTATCGCCCGGACTGCGCTTCGTCTCGAGGCGCGAGGACAGAAGAACGCGAGCGAGGTTCTTGTCCGTCTCAACTCGACACTGCACGGCGAGTTCAAGAAGGGGATGTATATCACCCTCTTCTACATCATCCTCGACTCGAAACGGCGGAGCATAAACTACGCGAGTGCAGGACACACGCCGATGATTCTGTATCGCGCGGCGACGGATCAGATATTCAGGCTGAATCCGAGGGGGTTCCCTATCGGTCTCAGTATCGGTGACCTTAAGCATTTCAAGAAGTCGATGGATAACGAACGGGTGAACCTCGACAAGGGCGACCTCCTGCTCGTGTATACTGACGGTATTACCGAGGCCATGAACTCCAAGCGCGAAGAGTACGGGGATCAGAGGCTGTTAAGCGCGATCAAGCGTTACAAAGCCCTTCCCACCCTCGAGTTCGCCGACCATCTCATGGAGGATATCAAAAATTTCACAGGTGGAACGCCGCAAACCGACGACATTACCTTCCTCGTAATACGGGACAAAGAGAAGTATACTGAGCTCCAGTTTCAGAAGCGCTCCCTGCTGTTCGACCTCATCGAGAAGGAAGAGTATACGGTCGATAGGGCTTGTAAGGAGACCGGGATATCGAGGTCTTCCTACTACCGTCTGAGGCGGCTCAGGGAAGAGAAGGGAGACGAGGCTCTGCTTCTCCAGTCGAAGGAAAAGAATCTCGGGTTCGTGGATTTCGACATATCGCAGAAGATACTGGCGGTGGTGATGGAGTATCCGGAGTATTCCGCAAAGCGTATCGGCGAGGTGCTCACAGAAGAGCGGTACGGTACTCTAGATCTCGATACCACTCTCATCTACCGTGAGCTGAAGAGGCTGAAACTTTCCACAAAGGAAAAAAGGATCGCCTACATTAAACGCAAGGGGTCCTGAATACAGCAGGTCCTTCTTTTTAGCGGCGAGCAGGCTTTTAGATAGACTGACGGGGTGATATTTTTTATATTCACGGATAAACCCTTTGGAGGCTGATGTTGCGATGGAAGTGAGAGATAATCGCCTGTTTCTCGGAGGAGTTGACACAGGAAGCCTTATCGAGGAGTATTCTTCACCGCTCTTCGTGTATGAGGAGGACGTCATACGCGAAAGGGCGCGGGAGCTTCTCGAAGTGATAGAACTCCGGCAGAAGGAAATAAAATACTCCTGCAAAGCGAATACAAATATTGAGATCTTGAAGATCCTTCGCGAGGAAGGACTGGGAATCGATGCGGTCTCGAAGGGCGAGATCTTCGCCGCGCTCGAGGCGGGTTTCGACCCTCGGCAGATCCTCTTCACTGCGAGCAGTGTATCGTGGGACGAGGTGGATTACGCCTTCTCCAAGGGCGTACTCGTGAATGTCGACTCCCTCTCCCAGCTCCGTCGGATCGGTGAGAGATATCCGGGCAGCGGCGTCTGCGTCCGGATCAACCCAAATGTCGGTGCAGGACACCACGACCACGTTATCACAGGCGGACCGGAGAGCAAATTCGGTATCAACTTCGACCGGGTGAAGGAGATAAAACAGATCGCTTCGGAGTTCGATCTCGAGATAAAGGGGGTCCATCAGCATATAGGTTCCGGAATACTCGATCCCGATAAGTTCATTGAGGCGATGAGGGTCCTTCTGGATGTGGCAAAATCGTTCGATGATCTCGATTTCGTGGATTTCGGAGGGGGGATAGGAGTCCCCTACAGAAAAGAAGATACCCGGATAGACGTGAAGCTCCTCGGGAAGCAGATCACTACCGAGTTCGAACGCTTCCGCGGGGAATACGGTAAGAGTATCAGGCTGACAGTCGAACCTGGAAGGTATCTCGTGGCAGAGAGCGGATACCTCCTCGCCACCGTCATATCGGTGAAGGAGGGGCACCGCCATCGTTTCGTGGGGATAGATACGGGGTTCAACCACCTTGTACGCCCTGCGTTCTACGGAAGCTACCACGAGATCCTCAATGCGGGTAATGTCAGGGGAGATACTATACCTCAGACGATTGCAGGCAACCTCTGTGAGTCCGGCGATACATTCACCAGGGACGCTGGAGGCATTGTAGATCGGCTCATGCCGATCTTTACGGAAGGAGACGTGGTGTGCCTCTGCACTGCGGGAGCTTACGGGTATACGATGGCGTCACAGTATAACTCCCGCCCCAGGCCTGCCGAGGTTTTGGTCAGTAAAGGCGGCTCGAGGCTCATACGGAGGAGGGAGACGCTCGAGGATGTCTTCAGGACTTTGACGTAGAGTTGAAGATGTCCCAAGTTTACGTGATAGTGCGGGACCATCCTTTGAATAGGTGTTCGGGTATAATATGAACGGACCGGGAGTCGTCCCAGGGCCGAAGTGATGACAATTTGCACATGTTTTCCGGATTAGTGCGGTTTTCTCACAAAGTGCATAGCCATTGGCAGCTGTAAAAAATAGTGTTTACGGTGAACAAAGCGCTAAAATCCCCATTCCTGTGTGAGAAATGGGGATTAGTCGCACCGTTCGTTTACCGTATGATAAGTGCACACAATTTGTAAACAGAGCCGTATTAGAAACTGATGTTACTCCTCTCAAACGAAAGGAGCTGGAATGCAAAACGATAAAGAAACTGCGGGTTCCAAGCCCGGAGTGCTTCTTCTCTTCGGCGGGAGATCGGCGGAACACGAGGTCTCCGTGCGATCTGCCGAGAACGTGACAAACTCGCTCGACAGAGAGAAGTATGACCTGCTCCTTGTCGGAATAGACAAAAAAGGAAGATGGGTCCTTGTGGATGATCCGGACTTCTTCAGAAAGAACAGTATCGTCTCCTACGAGGAGGCGAGAGAGGTGTATCTCCCTCCTGTTCCGGGAAACCGGACGCTCTGTATGGTGCGAAAAGACAAAAGGCTCGGGCCGATAGATGTCGTCTTCCCCCTGCTCCACGGGAGCTTCGGCGAGGACGGAACGGTTCAGGGTTTGCTGAGGCTCTGCGGCCTCCCGTTTGTGGGTGCGGACGTTCTCGGCTCTGCGGTTGGAATGGACAAGGATTTCATG
>DATKZJ010000212.1:0-5233 GCA_035527995.1 Spirochaetota bacterium
CGCAGTTCGTGCCTACGGCGTCCGCTCCTTCATCGAGAAGCCTCTTTACAGAATCGCCGATCGCGTTGCCGAACAGAGTCCTGTAGTCTCCCTTCTTCGTACGGTTGAACACGAGAGAGAGGAACACAGGAAGGCCGGTCTCCTCTTTCAGCGAGCTCAGCGCGAGCGCAGCCTCATTAAGATCCATCATCGTTTCGACTAAAAACAGATCGACCCCGTTTTCCGCAAGTACCGCCCCCTGCGATGCGAAGGCCCCTTTTACCTCATCCTCCGTGACATTGATCCCGACCATCTGCCCTGTCGGCCCAACGGAGCCTGCGACGAACCGCTGTACGCCGTCATCTTTTTCCGTTTCACACCTCTTCAGCGCCTCGACAGCGAGCCGTGCGCCCGCACCGTTCAGCTCCTTCACCCTCTCGGCTTTACCCCTCATCCCGAGCTTGATCTCAGACCCGCCGAATGTGTTCGTCTCCACGATCTGCGCACCTGCCCTGAAATAGGACAGATGGATGTCCCTCACCGCTTCCGGATGCAGGATGTTCCACTCCTCCGGGATATATTCCGAAGAAAGTCCGCTCTCCTGCAGCAGGGTGCCCATCCCGCCGTCGAGCACAACGTACTCATCCTCTACGAGCCGTACTATTCCCCTCTTCATCTACCTCTCCTTTAACCCTGTGATAATAATACAATCTGCCGAAAAAGACAGAACATTCCTCAGGGCGTTACCCTCTTGTACATCCTTTCGGCCTTACTGCATACTTAGTGCGGTTTTCTCACAGATTGCCATGCAATCAGATTGCCAATGGTGACTAGACAGATGTATAAAATACTATTTGCGGTGAGGAAAGCGCTAAAACCCCCATTCCTTGGTAATTACGGTGAATTGTGAGAAATGGGTGTTAGAGATCGTGCGCGGGCCGCAAAAAGACACCGGCCGACTCTGCCGTTGATACAAGGACCGAGAGATTTGATCTTGCAATCTGCAATACAAACGAATTATATTAGGATGATGCGAAATGTTCCGGAGGGATCGGTGCAAGAGCCAAAATGGTATATCGGAGTCTTACTTTCGGCCGTCACTGCATCCCTTCTCCTTTTTTCCTATCCGACATTCGACCTGAACTTTCTCGGCTTCATCGCCCTCTTCCCTATTCTCTTTTTGGTATACAGATCAAACATCACTAAAACGATAGCGTACGGAGTGCTGGCGGCTTTTCCGTTCTACTGCCTCTACCTCTTCTGGATGAACGCATACCTCCCGGTTGTGGGGGTTGCGTTCACCACACTCGTCTTCGGAGGGTACTTCGTCCTCGCGCTGATTTTCATCAATCTCGCAGCAAGAGCCTTTCCGCGGTATAGGATGGTAATAACTCCTTTCATCTGGATATCGATCGAATACATCAGAAGCTTCGGTTTCTTGAGCTTCACATTCGGATCGATCGGCTACACCCAGCACAGCTTCCTCAGGTTCATCCAGGTCGCAGACATAGGAGGAGAACCTCTCGTCTCCTTTATCATCGTCTTTTTCAACGCGGCACTCGCCGACTTCGTGATACTGCTGCTGGAAAAAAGAGAGGGGCGGACAGCCCTGTCCGGAATAGGGAGGGCGATCCCTCTCATGGCCTGTGTCGGTCTCATAATGGTATCCCTCGTATACGGAACTGTAAGGCTCAGAGAAGATATCCCGGACGACAGAAAGATGAAACTTTCTCTCATTCAGGCGCTGAGCAGCCCGAGAACAGAGTGGAAGAGGGAAAAATGGAAGACCCTGAAGCGCCTCACAGACCTCTCGAGGGAGAGCTTCGAAGGAAACGAGAACATCGATCTTGTCGTGTGGACAGAGACGGCGATACGCACGAGCCTCCGTCCCAACCTGATCTACGGCACTCCGTATCACACAAAGATACAGAACCTCGTACGCGACCTGAATACGGATTTCATCATCGGCTCACCGGACAACTACTACACCGGGGATGAAAAGCAGCCAGATGCCGAAGACCTCTCGGAGATCTACCCCAAAAAAGGGGAAGAGGAGATATGGACAAACAGTGCATACTTCGTGAGCCGCGAGGGGGAGATAAGGGGAAAGTATGACAAGATGAAGCTCACCCCCTTTGGCGAGCATTTCCCTCTCGGCAAGCGGTTGCGCATTCTACAGCGGATACTGGACAGCTTCTCGGACAGCGCGGGATTCTTCCCCGGAACGGAGCACACTGTTTTCGATCACCCCAAGCTCCCTTTCAGCGTGGTAATCTGCTGGGAAGGGACCTACCCCTACTTCATACGTAAATTCGTTGGGAACGGGGCAGAGTTCGTTATCAATATCTCGAACGACATGTGGACGCGCACCCGCGCCGGTCACTTCCAGCATTTCAGCATGACAAAATTTCGGGCAATCGAGAACCGCATATGGTTCGCCCGGGCCGCAAACGACGGCGTGACGGCAATCATCAACCCGCACGGCGAGGTTGTGAAGATACTTCCCATCAAGGAGGAGGGGTACCTCGTGGGAGAGGTGGGAGGTAAGGTCCGTTCAACCTTTTACACCCGATACGGCGACATACTTCCGAAGGTCAGCCTGTGGATATTCGGGCTCAGTTTCGCAAGCTCGGTTTTTATTCTCCTGAAGCCCCCCGGAAAACGGAAAAAGATTCATTAAACTACCATTAAAGGAAAACTACGGAGGCAGCGATGGCAACAGCAAGGACACCTGGGAAGCTCAGAAGGGTGATCATTACCTGGGTAGTGATATTTATCGCCTTTCTCATACTCATAGCGGTGGCAAAACCGTTTATCGTTGTAGGGTCAGGCGAGAGGGCGGTGATATTCAACAGGTTCACCGGAATCGAGCGCAGGCAGCTCGAGCCCGGTTTCAACATCCTCATACCGTTCATACAGAAGCCTATAATCTACGACGTGAGGAACCAGACCTACACGATGTCCGGAATTTCGACCGAGGGGCAGATCGTAGGAGACGACTCCATAAAGGCGCTCACCTCAGACGGCCAGCCCGTGGGGCTCGAACTGTCTGTAATCTACAGGATCGACGACCAGAACGTCTGGCGGCTGCATGAGGAGATAGGGCCGAACTACGTCGAAAAGATACTGAGGCCGTCGATAAGGGAGACCATAAGGACCGTGGTTTCGCGGTACTCGGTCATCGAGCTCTTCTCCTCGAACTGGATCGATATCGCCCGAACGAGAGGTTTCGAGATGGCCGATGCACCTGCCGAGGGAGAACTCGTCGGGAGGGAGCTCGTACAGATGGACATGGAGAAGACCCTGAAACCGAAGCTCAAGGACAAGTACATTATCGTGGACACGGTCCTTCTTCGGAACGTCACGTTCTCGGACGAGTACCGTCAGGCAATAGAACGCAAGCAGGTCGCTCAGCAGGAGGCGGAACGGATGAAGTATGTGCTCGAAAAGGCACAGAAAGAGAAGGAGGAGAAGGTAATCGTCGCAGAGGGCGACAAACAGGCGACGGTCATCCGTGCCGAAGGAGAGTCGGAGGCGATCAGGCTGAAGGGCGACAGTCTCAAGAACAACCCTTCTGTCATCAACTATGAGTATGTGCAGAAGATCTCGCCGAACATACAGACGATTATTACGGACGGGAAGTCGATCATGAGCCTCGGGAACATCCTCGGAAGTGAGAAAAAATAAACAGGGTTCATGACGCCTACTACTGATACCAGAAGGATAGTACTCGTACGGCATGGGGAGAGCGTCTCAAACCGCAACATGACGATCACTGGCCGGTCCGATGCCGCGCTTACGAGAAACGGCAGCCGAGAGGCGAAGCGGACCTCGCGGTACATAAAGCGAAGGTTCGGGCCGCAGACAGACATCATCCTCACGAGCCCTCTCTCCCGTGCATTCGATACGGCCCTGTGCATATCCAGGAGTCTCAACGTTCCTGTCTCAGACGACGACTCTCTCATGGAGACTGATTTCGGGAGATGGGAAGGAAAAACAAAGGCGGACCTTCCAAAAGAGCCCGAGTGGGACGTTTACATCAAAGACCCGTTTCACTTCAGCTTTCCGGAAGGTGAAGCTGTCCAGGAGGTCAAAAGGCGAACCCTCCTGTTCAAGGACAGGCTCCTTTTAAGGGAGGACTGGAACTGTGCGGTGATCGTATCGCACTACACGCCGATAGTGTTTTTTATCCTCAGCGCTATCGGGAATGATGACGCCGTAAGAAGCCCTTTTAAGATCGATAACGCATCGATTTCCGTCATAGAGATAAGAAAAGGCTCGGAGCTCGTCTCAATGCTCAACTACAAACCCTGACCCGTATATACACCGACATTGTCCGTCCAAAGACCGAAGGTCGTTAATGACACTCTTAGTGTGCAGAAAGCCTTCGGCTTTCTGCAAAAAACTACGAAGTAGTTTTCAGCGCCTCGTCTCGCGCTATCAGTGCGGCTCCGAGGGCCCCGACGATCTGGGGCTCTTCGCTCACCGTTATGTCCGTCTCCAGCTTCTCTCTCATCGCCTGGAGAACTCCCCTGTTCTTTGCAACACCGCCTGTGAGCATCACCTTCTGCTCCAGACCCACCCTGTGTACCATGCTGCTCACACGCGTCGCCACGGAATCCATCAGTCCCCTCATGATCTTTTCTACGGGGCACCCCTCGGCAATAAGCGAGACTATCTCGGACTCGGCAAACACCGTGCACATGCTGGATATCGCCACACTCTCCTCCGCCGACAGAGCGACATCCCCCATATCCTCCACTCCCACCTCGAGCGCCCTCGCCATGACTTCGAGAAACCGCCCCGTTCCCGCGGCGCACTTGTCGTTCATGACGAAATCGAGCCCCCTGCCCTCTTTGTCTACCTTTATTACCTTGCTGTCCTGTCCGCCTATGTCGATGACTGTCCTTACCCCGGAATCGAGGTGCCACGCTCCGCGCGCGTGACAGCTCAGCTCGGTGACGACCATGTCGCCGATTCCGGTGGATTTTCTCCCATAGCCGGTCGTCACGATGAAATCGAAATCATCTCTGCCGAGCCCGTTTTCACGGCACGTCCGTTCGAATAGCTCTTCAGCGGCCCTCTTTGAGCTGTTACCTGTTGAAGTGATAATACTCTTCAAAAAACTTTCGTCCTTCAGGACGACTATTTCCGTTGAAACCGAGCCGATGTCTATTCCAGCTGTGTACATATCCGTCTCCTGCACCCGAACCAATTTCAAAACATAGAAATGGGGGGGTTAATCCCCGTTTCT
>DATKZJ010000213.1:0-12538 GCA_035527995.1 Spirochaetota bacterium
CCGTCGCTCCTTGCAAAACTCGGCGACTGCTACTTCAGCATCGACGAGACCTCGAAGGGAAAGGTTCTGTTCAGGGAAGCTTTCTTCATCGATCCCGGCCAGATCGACCTCGACTGTATCGAATCACCCTTCATTCATATGCTCAACGACAAAACCCGGGAGCAGGTCGATGATCCGGACACGTCAATATACTGGCTACCCGTTGTTGCGGAGGTGAACAGCGCGTTTAATGTGAAGAGGGAACCGAAAAAGGGGGAATCCGACCAGCTTCGTGAAAAAATAGCGCGGCTAGAAAATGAGTATATAACAAACAGAAAGAAACGTGCTTTTATTGAACCCAGACTTCTGAATCATTACTTCTGGCTCATTGACACGCTGAAGATAACAGGTGGAAGCAAGAAAGAGATCGAATCCTCGCTGCAGAGAATCAGTGAGATTAACCATACAATCTTCGCGCAATATGTTGTGTAAGACGTATCACCGTCCCGGTAAAAGTGCTATGCCTTACAGTGTGATAGCCACAGTTCTCAAAGTGTCTGCCAGATCGGCCATCGATACCATCAAAATCCGATGACTTGTCTTTTACACCAGTTTTTGTTACTATTATTGGAAGAAGAGAATTGGGTTCGATGATCTGATATTGGATGGAGAAAAAAATGGAAACTGATGCTGTTCAGAAATTATCCGAGCTGCTCAATGAGGAAAAATGGACGAGGGCAACTCTCAACAACTATACGATAAAAAACTTCACAGACCTCGATGATATAATAGAAGGGGCGAAGAAAACCGGGACGCTCTCCGAGATCCGCAGCCTCTGCTCGGAGCATCTGAAACACACGCCGAACTCGATCATCGCCCTGTACGTCATGGGTAAGATCAATTTTGAAGAGGAGCCCCTCGATGAAGGACATATCCAGAAGCTCATTCATCTCTTTACAGACAACAAGAGGTTCAACATAGTGGAATTTCTCGCTAACGAGACACTCAAATACGGCGAGAACAAATATTCACTTAAGGCCCTTTCCGCATGCATGCAGAATGACGGGAGGGAAAAGGAGCTCGTATCTGTATGGGAACGTCTCGTGAAAATAGATTATGAAGAGGCGGACATCACGAGAAAACTTGCCGCAATAAAGGAAAAGGAATCCGAGATCGAGGAGAGCGTGGATTACTACAAGAAAGCTCTTCTTCGCTACCTCAAGAAAGGGATGTACAACCCCGTTGAAGAGATATGGCTGAAACTCATCGAGCTTATCCCGCAGGACCTCGGTTTCTTTCTCAACACAGAGCGGCGGATCTCCGAGCTCGTTGGGACGGAAAAGTCCGCATTTCTCCTCTCATTTACCGTGCCCTACTACAAGGAGAAAGGGGAGTACGACGTCGCGATCGACCTTTTGAAAAAGATCCTGGGTTACGATCCGAAGGACCGCGAGGCCCGCGAAGAGATCATCAGCTGCTACGCAGAGAAGTACAAAAACCACTCTCATCTCGAAGAGTACCTCGAACGGAGCGGACTCAAGCAGGCTGGAGTTGAAGTAGGTGAAGCAATCGATACATTCGAGAAGCATATCATCTTCGATGTCGGAAACTATGTGTATCACAGGGCATGGGGCATTGGTCCCTGTAAGGAGATAAAGGACGATGCCCTGATCATCGACTTCAAGGAAAAACCGAACCACCGAATGACTCTGCAGATGGCACTGGGCTGTCTCATAATACTGCCTGAAGACCACGTCTGGCTTCTCAAGATCAAAGATCTGGAAAAGCTGAGGGAGATGGTCCTGAACGACGTCGAGGAGGGACTCAGAATAATCATCAAGAGTAAGAACAACCAGGCGACTGTCAAGGACTTCAAGGAGGAACTCTTAAACGGCATCCTGACGCAGAAAGAATGGACGAAGTGGTGGAACAAGGCCAAGACAATTTTGAAGAAGAATCCCTACTTCGGAACGATACCTGACAGGAGCGATATCTATTTCATCAGGAAGAACCCCATCTCATTTGACGAGGACGTCTTCAACAGGTTCAACTCGGAGAAAGGGTTCGACAGCCGGTTTGACCTGTTCCATGAGTTTATCACACACGGAGATATTGATTCCGAATACTTTGAGGACATGCTGAAGTACTTCCTCGGTTTTGTCACCTCCTCAGGGAACATGTCCGAAAACACGCTGAAGAGTTTCCTTTTATTGAACAACCTGAAGAAGACCTACAAGTACCTTCCCTTCGAGTTCTCTATAGATTTCCAGGAGATAATGAACAACCTGAAGGATATCCATACATACCTTCCCCTCATTCCGGAGAACGACCTGAAGAAGGATTTTCTCGTAAATATTAAAAGGAGCCTGGAAAACTGGCCCGAGGTCTTCGTAAAGTGCTTCTACGAATATCCAATGAAGTTCATTCTTGATGATCTCGTCGCGACCGGTCACAGAGATCTCGTGGTCGAAACCCTCGCCAATATCATCTCGCACTACAGGGATTATACGGATCTCTTCATCTGGGCGAGCAAGAATCTTCTCGGTAAACACGGGGACTCGAAGCTCGATATCAACTTCGACGGAGCCATCATGGGCCTGACGCATCTCATGGAGATCGCGAGCAGGGACCTGGTAAACGAGAAGAACGTCGTGTACAACAGAAAGCTCTTTAATACCATCGTTGATATTCTTTTCAAAGACGACCTCCTGGTGGAGTATATAGCACAGTCCGATGAGGCGAAGGTTCGCAGGCTCATGCCGACTGTGCTGAACATAGACGAGATGAAAGACGAATATATCATAAAAACAAGGTTCGCAATAAAAAGCGCACATCCGGACATCGTTTTCGAGAACGAGATAGAGAGCGTAGATTCGAGCAATCAGCTAATCGTAACACAGCGCTCGTACGAGCTGAAGCAGAACGAGCTGAAGTACCTCATGGATGTGGAGATCCCAAAGAACAGCCAGGAGATAGGATCTGCCATGGAGAAGGGGGATCTCAGAGAGAACGCAGAGTACAAGTATGCACTCGAGAAGCAGGACTTTTTAAAACTGCAAGTCAGGATACTCACCGACAACCTCAACAGGGCTCAGATACTCAAGCCGGAGGAGATAAAGACCAATGTCATCTCTATCGGGACGATGGCCACGATGAACTCCATAGATGACAACAAAACCGAGAAGTTTACTATACTCGGTCCCTGGGAATCCGATCCATCGAAGAAGATCATCTCCTACACCTCTCCGATAGGAGAAACATTGCTCAATAAATCGGTCGGGAATATCATAGACATAGGATCGAAGAAAAAAAAGTATAAGATACTCAAGATCGAGAAGGCGATTTTCTGATCGAAGCGATCTCGTGGGATCGAAGCGATCTCGTGGGATCGAAAGACTAATACTCAGGCTCCCCTCCGAAGAAGAGAGGGGCTTTCCTGGCCCTACTGGACTCAGGTGTCGCGGGATAGACCGGCCCAGGTAATATCACCTTCTATTCGTGTAATGAGGACAGAAACAAGTTTCCGTGATAAAAGTTCTTTTCGGGCCGGTGCGTTTTCTATCGTCACCCTGATATAGTTGTCTGTTACTCCCTTTAACACGTCTTCATGGAGTTCCAGCACCGTATTTCTCTGCGTACCTATGAACCGTTCCCTGTACTCCCTGTTCAGCCTGCGGCCGAGATCTATGATCTCTTTGCTCCTCCTGCTCTTCTGTTCATATGAGACGTCATCGGGCAGCATCGCTCCATTTGTTCCGGGTCTTGGAGAGTACCTGAACACGTGCACCGAAGCGAATCTTACCTTTTCTACCGCCTTCACCGTGCTGCTGAAATCCTCCTCATTTTCCGTCGGAAAACCGACAATAAGGTCGGTCGCAATGTGAGATTCCGGTCTTGACCGTCTGATCTCCTCGATGATCCTGGTGTAGCCGCTCACCTTGTACGGACGGTTCATTCGCTCGAGGATCCTATCTGAGCCATTCTGGAGAGGGATGTGAAAGTGCGGCGCGATCCTCTCGTCCGCTATCAGATCGAAGAGGCCTCTCTCAAAGAAGGCAGGCTCTATTGACGAGAGCCGTATCCTCACGCCCTCTGTTCTCTTCAGTATGAGCCTTATGAGATCTGAGAGCCGGTTTCCCTCATACCGGTAGTCTCCAAGGTTCACCCCGGTCAGCACGACCTCTCTGAATCCATTCCCGGCAATTTTATCAACGGAAGCGGCAATATCGCTGCTGTCTCTGCTTACGGACCTTCCCCGTGCGAGAGGGACCTTACAGTAAGCGCATCTCATGTCGCACCCGTCCTGAACCTTCACGACCGCCCTTGCTCTCGATTGGTGCTCAGGGTCTGTATAGAGGAACGGTGAAGCGGGAGAATCAAACCTTACGGAGTCTCCGGCAAGGCGGGCCCGAACCATTTCGACGAGACGAGGTTTGTCCCCGAGTCCTACAACCAGATCGACTCCATCCAATTTCGATATCTCCTGCCGTTCGGTCTCTGCATAGCATCCGGTGACGACGACGAGGCCCCCCTTCGGTTTGTGCCTGCCCGCTTTGAGTATGGTATGCCGCGACTTTCTGTCGCTCTTTTCGGTAACCGTGCATGTATTGACAACAACTATATCGGGAGAGGGGTTTTCGCTCCACTGTACGACCCTGAAACCTGCATTCCTGAAGCTCTGTGTCACTGCCGCACCCTCAAACTGGTTGAGCTTGCACCCATGATTGATAACCGCTACGGATAGATCCTGCATTCTCTTTTCTCTTTGAAATTATTATCCGCTCTCAACGGACGGTGGAAACGACAAATCTCCGGCCGACTGTAAAATTGTAAAAACTGGGGTTGAAAAAGCGCTGCTGCTGCTCTTGGGGTTATTTTATCCTGCTAGAATTATCCCCGGCTGAATGCATATCCCGGCAATAGGGATCCTTACGGAGAAGAATATTCTATATCCTGATCGGTCTGCTTGCTTATCACCCGGATAAGCGCTTCCTTCAGCTTCGGGTCGTTCGGCTTGAGGGAGAGGGCCTTCTTATAGTCGCTTTCGCTCTCTATGTAGTTGGCCAGATGCTCGTACACCTCTCCCCTGTACCTGTAGAATATGTACCTGTCGTCATCGAGCGCTATGCCCGCCGAAAATGCGGTTTCAGCAAGGATGTATTTGCCCTGTTCCAGGTATACCCTCCCAAGATAGTAGTAGGTATAGGCATAGTCCGGGTTAATGGCGATCGACTTCTCAAGGTTGGCGACTGCATCATTATAACGCTTAAACTCGTAGTATGACCTTCCGATGGTCGTGAGAAACCTCGTGTCTCTTGGATTGATCTTGAGCCCCTCCTCGCAGGTCTCTATCGCAGCCGAATATCGTTTCGTGTAGTAGTAGCACCAGCCGAGCACCGCGTAGATATCGAGGTTATTCGGAGAGAGCTCTTTCTCTTTTATCAGCAGCTTCTCTGCGTCGTAGTACTTGCCCTTCTTGTAAAACTCGTACGCTTCCTGGAAGCTTGCAAAACAAAAGGACGGGATGATAATGACCGCTGCCGTCAGGATCGCCGCTATGAGAAGAACGAGTTTGAACCTATTCATCGATACATCCCTCCCCTGTTTGATAAAAGCCGGCTCTAACCAGTAGAACGACAAGAACAACAGACGCTTAAGGGGGATATTCCCCGGGTTTTTACACAGAGCCCTTCTCACCAGTGCTCGAATCTCCAATCTTCGGACCTGAACCCTTTACCGCATTATATACTTGCGGCCCCATGGTGCACTTACCGTTGAGTATGCAGCCGCTTTCGATTATGAGATCCGGAGACTTTACATCCCCGTTGAGTTCCGCGCCCTTCAGCAGCTCGACCTTCTCGATAGCCTCTACGTTCCCGATGATCTTGCCGTAGTTTGTGAGCACTCCCGTTCGGATGGTCGCTTTTATAACAGCGTTAGGGCCGAGGATGAGGTGCCCTTCGGCATCGATTTCACCATCAAACTTACCCTTTATCATGAGGGACTTTTTGAACTTCATTGTTCCTGAAAAATCGATATCCTCCGCCAGTACCGTGTCGACATCCTTCTCTTCTATCATCTTGGACTCGTTGTTTTTGACCATCTTCTGGCTCCTTTATGAAAGATAATAATAGCCCTGAGGTTGATAAAATATTCTTACAAGATATATGTCTATCGTAAAAACTTACAATTTCTTAACTTTCTCAGGTTTCCATCGGTGCCAGTCCACGACGAGCGCGGAAGCGACGAACATAGAGGAATATGTACCCGCGATGACTCCCACGATAAGAGCAAACGCAAAGTTTCGCATCGTTGTACCACCGAAGACGAGCAGCGCCATAAGCACGATCAGCGTGGTAATGGATGTAATCACTGTCCGTGAGAGCGATTGATTTATACTCGTGTTTATCGTACCCGGGTAATCGTCATACGCCTTCTGAGTCTTGAGATTCTCCCTCGCCCTGTCGAATACCACTATCGTATCGTTGAGCGAGTACCCGATGATCGTGAGGAGTGCGGCGAGGATGAAAGTGTCCATCTCCTTGCTGAAAAAGGATATGAAGCTCACCACTATGAGAACATCGTGCACCAGCGCTGCAATCGCCGCTACCCCGAACCGAAACCGAAACCTGAATGTAGTATACATCAGTATGAGAACAAGTGCAACAACTCCTACGATATAGGACGTCCTCAGCAGGTATTTCGATATCCTGGGCCCTACGATATCGGTCCGTTCGAATATGACGTTCTCGGCACCGAACTGTTCTTTCAGTGCGTCTTTTATCTCTTCAATGACACGGTCGTTATCGCGCTCATAAGCCCGGGTCCTCAGAAGAAACAGGTGCCTGACAGGGTCATCGATACCCTGGACATCGTTACCGTACCCTGTCCCCACAAGAACAGACCGAACATCCGCTATATCAACATTCTCAGCCTGAATCTCTACCCTGAGGATATTGCCTCCTGCGAAATCGATACCCATATTCAGGCCGCCATGCAGGGCAATATTTGCAAGGCCCGCTACGATGATTACAGCAGACAGAATATACGCAAACTTGCGGTACTTTATTATCTTGAACTTAGGAGTGCGAAACATAAGATACCCTTCTCGTCCGGTTTATATAGACAGCTTCTTCACCCTGAACGTATCAATCCCTATGGCGAAAAGCAGTCTCGTTACAAATATGGAGGTGAACATGTTGATCACGATACCGATGCTCAGGGTAACTGCGAACCCCTTGATCGGACCGCTTCCAAACTGAGAGAGTACAAAGGTTGCGATGAGTGTTGTAATATTGGCATCGAGTATTGTACGAAAGGCCTTATCATATCCTCCCTGAATGGATGCCATGAGCGTTTTACCGCTCCTGAGCTCCTCCTTTATTCGCTCGAATATGATTACATTGGCATCAACGGCCATACCAACCGTGAGGATCATACCTGCTATCCCGGGCAGGGTGAGCGTGAAGTTCAACCATGCCAGTACCCCGAGCAGGAGGAACAGATTGAGCGCAAGAGCGATATCTGCGATAATTCCGGACAGCTTGTAGTACACGAGCATAAAGAGAACGACCAGCACAGCCGCGATATATGCCGCCTTGATACCGTCCCGGATCGTGTCCTCACCGAGCGATGGTCCGATTGTACGCTCTTCCTGCACCTGCAGAGGCACGGGAAACGCACCTGCCCTGAGAACCAGCGCGATATCCTGGGCCTCCTTCATGGTAAAATCGCCGGATATCCTTACCTGCCCACCGGGTATACGCTCTCGTATTGAAGGCATATAAAGCACCTTCCTGTCCAGCACGATACCGAGGCGCTTTCCGACATTCGCCTCAGTGATCTTTGCAAACTTCTTCGCTCCCTCCGTCGAGAGTGAGAAGGTAACCTCGGGTTTACCGAACTGATCGGCGGAAACCTGAGCCTTCTTCAGATAGCTGCCGTCGAGGAGGACTTCCTCGTACAGCACGATAGCCCTTTTACGCTCAAGGACATCGTACTTGTTCTTCTGCCAGAGGTAGTTCAGCCCCGAGGACTCTGGAATCAGTGACGTGTCGATGAGGTTCCCGCCGCTGTCGAACATGTCCCTCGTGAGCTTCCCGCTCGTTTCCTCGTCGACGATCTTGAACTCGAGAAGACCTCGGCCCATGACCACATTCTTCGCCCTGTCCGGATCCTTAGAGCCGGGCAGCTCAACGATGATGCGATCGTCTCCCTGAGTGGTAATAGAGGGTTCGGACACACCGAACTGGTCGATGCGGTTTCTCAGAATCTCCATCACCCTTCGCATCGCATCCCTGACGTCCTCCTGGGAAAGCTCTTCTCCCCCGCGACGCCGTTTCAGTTCCTCATAATCCGGCTCCAAAACCATATATATGCCGCCCTGGAGATCGAGACCGAGGTTGATGATTCTGGACCGGAGTTTCTTCTTCTCCCTGATGTCGAGCCTTCTTTGTTCAGGCAGAGACATCAACTGCTCGGCTGTGAGGTTGGTCAGGTCCCTGTCTTCCTTCGAAAAACGAAAATACCAGGTGTAAGTGTAGGAAAATCCCCATGCTGCGACGCCGATGGCAATGAGTATTATTAAAATCCTGAAGATTTTGTTCATAGCCCTCTCTGTACTGCTGCAGATTTATAGGTGAAGCGGTGTCCCGGCTCTCTTGTATATATAGTATTCCATAAAGTAATAGGGAAAACTACCGACCTACTGTTCTACAAAATGGTTTATTGAGAGGCCTGGGATTTCTCCTCTTGCTGTTTCTGTGATCTGGAAGAAATGATCTGGGTGATCGCCGAACGGTTTAGTTCGACCTTTACGTTTTCAGCTATCTTTACTATAATCGTTTTATCTTTCACCCCTACAACAGTGGCATGGATACCGCCGGTAGTGACTATCTTGTCACCCTTTGACAGCTGGCCCAGCATCGACTGGTGCTGTTTCTTCTGCCTCTGCTGGGGTCTGATCATCAGAAAATACATCACTGCGAATATGGCGATGATCATGAAAATTAATGACATGGGGCTCCCGCCTCCGGAACCCTGTCCCTGGGCTCCTGTCTGGGTACTGGGCATAGCGTACAATAGATTAAACATAACTACCTGTCCTTTCAAATGATTTTATATCCACAAACTCGAAAAAAGGTACAACAACAAGCAGGTTACGTCAAGCTTTTTCCCACCTACCGTCTCCTACTCACATCACGGCGCAGAAAGCCCTTACTCACTCTCAACACCCATGCAGAAGAGCCGGAAAAAAGCAAGCTCTTCCAAAAAGACCCTATCGGTTTTTCTGCCGAAGAACAAGGCCCGAATGGACCTTGTTCTAAGTCGTCTTCGACTGCGGGTTTTTTTATTGACTTGCGTTTTAGCTCTTGCTATGGTACATATAGGCAACGGAGGTGACAATGAAAAAGTCTACACAGCTCAGGATACTGGGAATCATTGTACTCATAGTTCTCGCATTCGTTGATGCCATCCCCTACACTTCGATCGCTGCACTCGGCGGTATCGTTATACTCCTCTTCAGACCGAAAGGGTTTCTTAACTTAATCGAAAAAATGTATGAGTAGCGGCGACCTATCTTCTCTAAAAACTTTGCTCTTTAAAACGAGCGAAGTGATATCCTCGTGCTGACATTGTCAAAAAGAGCGTGTGACTCAGGCTCTATATATTTTATAGAGGAAAACATGTACAAAATCCAAACACTAGACCGGATATCACCCCGTGGGCTCGACCGGTTCCCCGGTGATACATATGAGGTCACATCAAAAACCACCCGGCCCGATGCACTACTGGTAAGAAGCTTCAAGATGAACGACATGGAGCTTCCTCCCTCTCTCAGGATTATCGCGCGCGCAGGAACCGGAGTGAACAACATTCCTATCGAACGCTGCACCCGGCGCGGAATAGTAGTGTGCAATACTCCAGGAGCAAACGCGAACAGCGTCAAGGAACTGGTAATCGCAGGACTCTTTCTCGCATCACGCAGGATAATCGACGGTATACACTGGACACACACCCTTACCGACACAGAAGGGAACGTGGCAAAGCTCGTTGAGAGGGAAAAGTCGAAGTTTATCGGCCCTGAGATAAGAGGAAAAATCCTTGGTGTTATCGGACTCGGCGCGATTGGGGTAATGGTTGCAAATGACGCGCTTTCTCTGGGAATGAGGGTGGTCGGGTATGATCCGTTCATCTCGATCGAATCGGCATGGGGGCTGTCGAGAGAAGCCGTAAGAGCGAAAAGCCTGGAGGACCTTCTACAAGCCTCGGACTACCTCACCCTGCATGTTCCGCTCAACGAAACCACTGCTGGTATGATAAACCGGGAGAAATTCAAGACAATGAAGCGGGGGGTGAGATTACTGAACTTCTCCAGGGGAGACATGGTAAAGAAGAGGGACCTGAGGAATGCCCTGAACCGCGGAATCGTCGCTATGTACATCACCGATTTCCCGGATGAAGATATCCTCGAGATGCCGAATACCGTTACAATCCCCCACCTCGGCGCTTCGACCCCAGAGGCTGAGGAAAACTGTGCGGTCATGGCAGCAGATCAGACCAGGGCGTTCCTTGAGAAAGGGACGATTGCAAATTCTGTAAACTTCCCCGACTGCGAGATGCCTTTCTCCGGCAACAGGAGAATCCTTGTAAGCAACGAGAACATCCCCGGCGTTGTAGGGCACATCACCAACATCATGGCGGATGAGGGTATCAATATCGCAGACATGCTCAACAGATCGAAAGGAGAGGTTGCATACAACATCATCGATATCGACGGCGACATAAGCGTCGAGAGCATCGAAAGGATAGCGTCGATTGAGGGAGTCTCAATGGTACGGGTCCTGACCTGCCCGTTCGAATAGTGTGTTTTCTCAAAATAGAGGCACCGGTTACAAAACCGTTATAAAATCCCCATTTCTTGACACCCTCTTGGGTGCCACCCGCTCGGGTGACACCGGCTCGGGCGAGGGAGAAATGGGGGTCAGATATGCTTTCTCGCAAGTGTCCAGGCCGTGATTGTCATACCGTCGACGATCTTCCCACGCTCGACCTGTCTGTTCATCTCCTCGGGAGTCAAGCTTACCACCTCGATCTCTTCTGTTACATCAGGCCGCTGGCCGACCTTCTCGAGCCCTCTCGAGATGTACACATAGCAGAACTCGTCCGAAAGACCGTTGTACGGGAGAAACTTACCCACCCGTTTAAGTTTCTTACAGTCGTAGCCAGTCTCCTCGACAAGCTCCTCTCTCGCGGCGGTCTCCTCATCCTGACCATCTTTAATACCGCCACACGGAAGTTCAAGAGAGACACTGTCTGTAAGATACCTGTACTGTCTTACGAGGAGTATTTTTCCGTCGTCTGTTACAGGAACAATCAACGCGCTACCGTTTGTGTGAACATAGAAGTAGTTGCCCCGCTTCCCATCCGACATTTGAAAATGCTTGTGGAAAATGCTCATCCATGGGGTCGAGAAGACCTCTTCGGATAGCAGGGTCTTCCACGAACGAAACTTTCTGGCCATAGCAATTATTCCATCTCTTGATGGTTAAGAAATTTACGGAAGAGCTGCACCGGTTACTATTTAAGGCAACTACCTTATGTCAGTCGATGCATTAACTTTTTGGTCTAGGCTTTAAAAGCCTTCGGTCATATTATGAACCTCACAGCCGCTCATCACTGAACCAAACTTTGCACAATCTCCACGGCTGTTGCAGCATCGGGTGCGTAGCCATCAGCGCCTATCTCATCTGCATAGCTCTTCGTAAGAGGAGCGCCGCCAACGACTATCTTAGACTTGCAGTCCTTTGTCTTGGCAAGCTCGATTACGCCCTTCATGTTGACCATCGTTGTTGTAAGAAGGGCACTGAGCCCGATGACATCCGCATCCTCCTTTATTGCGGATTCGATGAACTTGTCGGCATCGATATCCACTCCGAGGTCAACCACCTTCCACCCTTGGCCTTTCAGCATCATGCCAACGAGATTCTTTCCTATATCGTGAAGGTCTCCCTTTACTGTACCGAGCACGAACGTTCCCTTTGCCTTGATCCCCTGTTTTGCAAGAAGCGGCTCCAGAATTTTCATTCCTGCGGACATCGCCCTCGCGCTTACCAACACCTCGGGAACATAGATCTCGCAGTTTTTGAACCTCACCCCTACGACTTCCATACCAGCAATCAGCCCCTGGTCAAGGACCTTCTTTATTCCTACATTCTCATCAACTGCCGCCTGTACAAGTTCTTTTACCTTGTCCGCATTTCCTTCGATAAGTGCCTCTGCGATCCCTTTGAAATCTGCCATTCTTGTCCTCCCCGAATATGAGTAGTACTACCGCCCAGCTTGTCTAATAATAAATAACAATCCCAAATCAGTCAACACAATGTGTTGATATTTTTGTTGACCTGATCTTTTTCCCATCCTATACTACCATGAAAACGAGTTATGCACTAGGCATAAGCCACCCAGGCTCGTGTTGGTCCGGGTGGCTTTTTTTATTGGGGTATCCGGAACCTGGTAAACAGTATTCGTAATAGTCTTGATGCATTTTTAGCGGTTT
>DATKZJ010000214.1:0-16149 GCA_035527995.1 Spirochaetota bacterium
CGGATATGGGCACAGATCCAGACAGGAGATACAAAGAATTCGATCCGTCACCTCAAGACCATCATATACAAGCAGGGAGGGTCTGTTGATGCACACTTCCTGCTCGCCGAATGTTACAGGAGAGAGGGCACCTTCGGGCTCGCAGTCGTGGAGTACCGCTTCTGTCTCAAACTCAAGAAAAAGCCGTTCCTCACGACTCAAAAGGTACTACGTGAAGGCCTCGTCGAATGCCTCATAAACCTGAACAAGGATAACGAGGCGCTGTCTGAGCTTCTCGAGCTCGAGAGGCTTGAACCGAAGAACGATGAGTACCTTTTCGGCATCGCCAAGATATTTTACAAGAAGGGCAACCTTGAACAGGCGGTCACCTACCTCGACCGCACTGTAAAGGCAAACCCCGCTCACCAGGAGGCGTTAAGCTATCTTGGAATGATCATGTATCACGCCAACCAGATCAGGGAGGCAGTCTCCTTCCTTACCAAGGCCATCAGGTACAACCCGAGGAACTACCGTGCCTACTACTACCTCGGGAGGCTCTATATGGACGGCAGAGATTTTGGAAAGGCGATTACCTATTTCGAGGCGTCACAGAGGTCACCCGAGTTTCGGACCAGGGCATACCTACAGAAAGGAACCTGCTACCGGGAGCTCGACGAGGTAACCAATGCAGTAGAGGAGTACAAGAAGGGGATCGCCTCCGCGTCGGGCAAGGAACAGAACCTCATGCTCGCGACAAAATATATGCTCTCCCAGCTCTACGAATCCAGGGGGAAGCTTGCGGAGGCAATCGAACAGTGGGAGGGGATCAACAGGATCAACTCCTCATACAAGGACGTCCCTGCAAAGCTCACCCAGTATCAGGACCTTCGCGCTGATGACAACATGAAGGATTTCCTTGTGAGCCCCCTCCCTGTGTTCGAGGGGATCTGCCTCGACATCGTAAAACACCTCGGCTACGATGTCACGGATATGAAACATGTGAAGTCGAGCATCACGAACGTCCTTGCCGTGCTGAAGCCCTCGGCGATGAGGAATGTCAAACAGCAGAGAGTATACGTCAAGATCTACAGGGATGCCACCTCCCTCGGCCTCTCTGTGGTGAAAAAGCTCCTCGAAGAGGCAAAGTCTCTCAGGTGCCAGAAGGCGATCTGTATCTCACCGATAGACTTCAGGCCCGAGGCCATGGAGTTCTCACAAGCAAGGCAGATCGACCTCATAGGGGGAGAAAGGCTCTCAAAAATCCTCGCAGAGATCAAGCAAAGCACATAACATTCCTATCCAGTGCTGCTTCCCGACCTCGTGAGCTTTTGTCAAGTCGCCGTCGAACCGTCCATATCGACCGATGGATATACTCGTTTACGATGAGTGTATAGGGTGACGGACGAGTGAACGTCTGCTTGAAGTCTTTCGTCACGGGAGCCCACCAGCTCGATGAGAAGCGTGAGGCCATCTTCCTTCAGTCCCCTGCATGTTCTCTCTATACGTTCTGTCCGAAAATCCAGATGATTCACACCAGGACCGTAGTTGCAGAACAACGCCTCCGTAGGTCCTGCGCTCTCACGATCACCGTAATCCGTAGTGACGAATTCGGGTTAACCCCACCGATCTCACCGAACCAGCATACAGGGGCCTCGAGCGCTGTTAATTGATTGGGGACTGAGGGCCCCTGCTCTTTTTTCCCAGCCCAAAGAGCCTCCTCGCAGTCGCCGTTGTCGTCTCTGCAACAGTTTCAGCCTTTTCGCCTCTAAGTCCAGCAATGAACCGTGCAACAACCGCCACATTGGCAGGCTCGTTCGGCCTGCCCCTCAATCCTTCCGGAGGGAGGTAGGGAGAATCCGTCTCAACGACGTAGCTCCCGGACGGCACCGCACGGGCAACCTCCCTTATCCTATCGGACCGCTTGTAGGTTATGTTTCCGGCAAAAGAGAGAATAAATCCGAGGTCGAGAAGCCGTGATGCGGTATGGTACCCGGAGGAGAAGCAGTGTATCACCCCCCCTCTCTTCGGGGTGTAACTTCTCAGTATATCCACAAGGTCCTCATCCGTATCACGTGAATGCACCACAACAGGGAGACCGACCTCGTCTGCGAGTACGATCTGCTCGACAAACAGCCTTTTCTGCTGCTTCTTTGTGCCGTACTCGTGATAGTAGTCGAGCCCGATTTCACCCACCGCCACGACCCTCCGGTCTTCGAAACATTGGGACCTCACCATGTCGACATCCCCTTCTGTTCTACTGTCTGCGTAGTACGGAGGGATACCGGATGAGAGATACACCTCCAGAGGGTAGCGCGAGGAGAGATCGCGTGCGATCTTCCTGCGCTTAAGAAAATCTCCCAAACCTGTCGATATATCTATCACGAGGGATACCTTGCGTTCGACGGCGTTATTTGCTACGTCATCCATCCCGATCTTGTCAGGATCGATGCAGCTCAGATGGCAGTGAGTGTCTGAAAACATACGCTTGACCCTTTAATAATATAGTTGACTTTCAATGATGAAATGGTAACATTAAAAAACCAACCATCGAGAGGGTACCATCGGTGTCTGAATATAAGAAATTAGAAAAGCGGTTCTTCTCATACCTGAAATCGCACCTCATGTTCCTAAAACGATGGATCGTTTACTCTTACAAGCGATTCGTTCAAAAGGGGAAAGACAAGCTCACTGTCATGCTTATTCCCCATTCCGAGAAGAAGATATTCAACTTTCAGATATCGCTTTTCACGATATTCTTCCTCGTCGTTATTCTTTCAGGCGTTGTCGTCACATTCTTTGTATCCACATCCCGATACACCCTCACTAAAAAGGAGATGGATAAGCTCGTCAGTGCACAGGAGGGAAATGCCAACGCCCTACGCATGTTTGAAGAAGAGATCTCAAGCTTGGACAAGGCCGTCGTCGACTATAAGACTAACATAAAGGATATTATCAAACTCCTCGGTGCGAGTCAATCCGAAAACATCTTCGGCATGGGCGGCCCTGAAACGGAGATAAAAAACCTCTCCGAGATCATAGGCCTCAAGTCCAAGTCGAGCTACGAGGACGAGATCGAGACGATAAAGAGAATCAACGCCGACATCATAGCCAGTGAGAGGGTCCTGGAAAACTTCAAAAAATTTCTTGTAGCAAGAGAAGAGATAATTCAGAATATACCGAACAACTGGCCTATCATAGGAGGCGGTTTCATCACCTCCCCGTTCGGTATGAGAAGATCTCCTTTTACAGGCAAGCTCGCGGTGCATCAGGGTGTTGACGTAAGCTGGTGGCCGGGGGCACCGATAAGGGCTACTGCTGATGGTGTCGTAGTCTTTGCCGGTATGAAAGGCGGCTACGGAAGGACCGTTCAGATCCAGCACGACTACGGATTTCAGACCCTCTATGCTCACTGTTCAAGCCTCCGAATATACGAGGGACAAAAGGTAAAGAAGGGAGAGATCATCGCCTTTCTGGGGAGAACAGGCCGGGCAACAGGATTCCATCTCCACTATGAGGTCAGAATCGGAACAAAGGCAGTCGATCCGATGATATTCATGACAACCCAGTTCTAATACGTGAAACTTATTCCCTTTTGTCTCTTTCATAAAATCTATTATATTATATACTTATTAATTGAATGAACGTTTATTCTCTCGATAAATCTTAGACCATGGCTGAAAACTATAACTATACCCACGAAGATGCTTTTGTCAACAGCATAATTGGTGAGGGCACAACTCTCAGTGGAGAATTCGAGCTCAACGGACTTCTGAGGATAGACGGTATCTTTTACGGAAAGGTGAGAACCAACGGGAAAGTTTTAGTGGGTAAGAACGGAATCGCGGAGTGCGATGTAGTTGCAGGGACTGTCGTGATAGGCGGGAGGGTGAAGGGTAAAGTCATTGCGACAGAGAGAATTACTCTCTTATCCACAGGGGAGCTTATCGGTACCATAATAACTCCCCGTCTCGTCATCGAAGAGGGGGTTGTCTTTGATGGGACCTGTGAAATAATCGAGGATAAAGATAGATTAAAGAAGATAAAAGAGCAATACCTCGGCAAAAGCCGACTTGAAAAGAAGCAACCCTCTGCTGTAGATGACGCGGCCCTTGCACACGAACGACACCACCGGATTCCTGAAGCGGAAACAAGACCGATTGAGAAGACGAAGATCACGTGATCGTGATGATAAGCGTGATCGCCAAGATCGAACTATAGTACAGACTCTTTACCCGCTAAAACCCCCACATTAGAAAAATCAGGGACAAACCATTGCGAAACGGATTTTTTATTGTGTTCGAAGGAGCCGATGGTTCCGGAAAATCGACCCAGGCTGAGGTTCTTTCATCCCGGCTCAAAGGTGAAGGTTACCGCTGCTGCGTTACAGAGGAACCCGGAGGTACAGAGGTCGGGGCTCTCTTGCGGGATATCATACTAGACCCTGGAAAGCAGATATCTCAGCGTACTGAGCTCTTTTTATTCCTCGCGGACCGTGCTGAACACGTGAACAAGATCATAAAGCCCTCCCTGGATGAGGGACAGGTGGTAGTATCATCACGATACTTCTACTCGACACTCGTGTACCAGGGGTTTGCGAGAAGGCTTCTCCCCCTTCCACTTTTACAAAGACTCAACCTTTTTGCCGTAGAGGACATCGTGCCGAACGTCATTTTTTATCTCGACGTTCATCCCGAGGACGGACTGGAAAAGGCAACAGGGCGCTCCTCCAACTACGAGGGCGGTGACAGGATAGAGCGCGAGGGAATAGAGCTCCAGAGGAGGGTGAGGAAAAGCTATCTCAGTCTCGCGAGACGGCACAAAAGGCAGTGGGTCGTTCTCCAGCCGGAGAGAAGCATCGAGGATATAGGTGAGCTTGTCTACAGGGAGACAAAAAGGAGGATAGGAGATGATAGAGATTGAAAAGACCGAAAGGGATAAAAAGAACCTTGCAGTAAAGAGGAAGAAGGATAAAAAAAAGATCTCCGAGCATGTAAACGTGCTGCAGAGCAGATTCTACGACGAGCTGAAGCTCGCGGAGACCGAGGACCTCCATATCGAGTTTGAAAACCTCGTACAGGAGATCACACAACAGGGTGAGAGGTTCTATAAAAATCCCACCCTTCAGGATCTGAAACTGTACAAATCGATGATCAGGAAGTTTCTGAAGTACGTAACGGACCGTATGTTCGCTGTGGAGCAGCATACGGGGGGCAAGTGGAAGCAGAAAATATATACAATCTCAAAGGTAATCGACACAAAACTCGAAGCTCTCACGAAGCTCGTGGTCTCTCAGCAGGCCAATAATATCAATCTCTTATCAGCCCTCGACGAAATCAGAGGATTACTGATAGATCTATACAAGTGAGGTAGGACTATGGCTGATAACAGCGGCGTGGTAGTAGCCAAACTTCTTTATAACAGCACAACGTGCTTTCTCAAGGTACCGGACTTCGAGATCGAAAAAGGATACCTTGTAGTTATCGAAACTGAAAACGGGCCGGAGGTGGCTTCGATCTCCGGTATAACATTCTCCCTACCGGAGGATGTAGAGATCGGGAAGATCATCCGCGTGTGCACCGACCAGGAGCTCGCAAAGATCAAGGAAAACGAGAAACGCGAAGAAGAGGCCTTCTGGGTCACACTCGAAAAAATAAAAAAGCACAATCTCGACATGAAGCTCGTCAATGTACACTACTTTCTCGACGACAACAAGATCATCTTCAACTTTACGGCGGAAGAGAGGGTGGATTTCAGGGAGCTCGTGAAAGATCTCGCATCCGTGTTCAAGAAAAGGATAGAGCTCCGGCAGATAGGAGCACGCGACGAGGCTAAGATAGTAAAAGGGTTCGGCATATGCGGCAGGGATTTCTGCTGCAACACGATAAAGAACGAGCTCAAACCCGTCACCATCAAGATGGCCAAGGACCAGAATCTCACCCTCAACTCCTCGAAGATCTCCGGAGCGTGCGGCAGGCTCCTCTGCTGTCTCGCCTACGAGCACGAGGCGTACTGTGAGGTGAAGAGGCAGCTGCCGCAGGAAGGGAGCGTGATCGTGTATGACGGGAAGAAGGTGATGCTCACCGAGATCAACATACTCCGCAAGGTGGTGACACTGAGAACAGCGGATAACATCTACATCCAGATCCCTCTCGCAGAGCTTCCCAACGCTAAGAGCGAGATGCAGGAGGAGCTTGCAGGAAAAAAGAAATAGCGGGGGGCCGGTTCTAGGCGTTGAATCTCTTTCTACCGAGGTCCTCTATCTCCGCTATCTTTCCCTCTATCCTCGAGTAGGGAGAGGGGTGGCGTTCTCTCAATTGTTTTATCTTTCGGAGGTAATCGTAGAAGAGATCCCTGTACTTGCGGTGGCAGATCTTCTTCAGGGCGGTGGGTAGAGCAGTGATGAACTGCAGAGAGTCGTCGCATTCATCGAGCACCCTGATGGTCTCATCGATCTCTTCTGCCATGTCTCTGCACTCACATAACAGAAGCAGCTCCAAAAGCTTTTTCTTTGCCTTCCCGGAAAGAGCGTTCACTACGGATTCGAAGCTCCTCTCATCGATCCTGTAGAGGCCCCTCGTGCCTATCGTGACATCGGTACCTCCCTCCTTGAAACCGATACTCGGAGCTGCAGGAGCGACCCTGAAATACTCTTCGAATCTCTTTCTGCTGTAGCACTTTTTGGCCTGCAGAAGGAGCTTTCTGTAGAGGATACTCTCGTCGATTCGCTGGAGGTCACGCCGCACACTCCTTCGGGTCGTGTCCACAATGATAACAAACTCAACATTGTTATTGAGATGGTACAAACTCTGCCTCCCACCCCTGTACTTCACGTACTCATCGGTAACGAGATTAACCTTTCCCCTCTCAGCACAAATCGAAATCATTCGGTCGAATGGAATCGTACCCTCAGTAGAGTAGCTTATCAGTATGCTTTTTGCGTTTATATTCTCTATGAGGTCTTCGAACGCCCTGAGAGCCTTATCCTTATAGCAGTAGTCGGACCTCGTCTTTACCCAGTCCTTTCGAATTCCTCCCCTGTTCTGCCTCGGTTCCCCCGGAGACAGGGATTCGTTCAGCGGTATGGTATCCCACAGCGCGATGGTATTGAGGAGGTGATAGTTGCTCCCGTACTGGTGCTGATTATAGGGAGGGTCGATGTACACGATGTCGAACGGCCGGCCGGAAAACGTTCCCGCCTTTACGATGATGTTGGCATCCTCCTTGTAGGCCCTCATTCTCAGCTCGGAATCAATAAGCTGTGGATAAACAAGGGTGATGGGCTTCATTATTCTCCCGAGTGCATCACTAGAGAGACCGCCGAAGCCCTTATGGTAGGCCTTGAATACTCCGGATGTGTTGGTGTGGGTTGCGGCCCCGTGGAGCAGAAGCGCGATAAGGAGAGTCTTCTCCTTATGGAGCTTTTCGCTCTTCGTACTCTCCCTTTCCGGGTAGAGCTTATCAATTTCGTTTCTCACCTTGTCGATAAACAGGCCGTTTAGCCGTGTGTAAAACAGTCTCTCGGTACGATAATCCGGCCTCATGTCATCCTTCGGGCAAAAATAACGGGATATGTACTGATTCTGAGGTGCCGGGTGAGGGAGACCGTTGAGATGTGAGAGGATCCCCTCTATTCCTCCCCACAGTCCGTACATCTCTTTTAGTTCACTGTTGTCTATGCAGATGTATGCATATATGAGTAGGTAGGAGTAGTATTCCCAGTCGTTCGCATAGACCTCATACCCGAGGTACTTCGCGAGACGAGAGACGACTCCACTCCCACTGAAGAGATCCAAAAACCTTCCCCCCCGCTCTCCGCTCGGATCTGCACACTGAATCGCTCTTTTGATGAGCGGCAGAAGCCTCCTCTTATTGCCGATATAGGGAATAATCTGCTGCGTGAGGTAGGGAACAGAATCATTTCCGCGTATCGGCACCTGTTTACCTCTGCTGATTGTCGGGAATCCGAAGCACCGGCCCACACAGCTCTGAAACCCGGTGCGATCTGATGTGATTCAGGAATCTACGGATAACCGTTTCTCTGCTATTATACCAAAAACATTTTCCAAAGGCGAGTAATGAATTACCTACAGAAGCCTCCTCGGGCGGAGAGACGAATACCTTTCATATAAAGACAAAAAATAAGTATAATATCTATTTAACCTAAAATATTATAAATATTATAATCCACAGAGCACCCTTCTCTCACTCATCGATCTCTCCTAAGGACTGCGGCAGGTTTACTTCTCTCGTTCACCTTCCAGGATGACCGCCCGGACACCTCTTTCTCTTCGCTGCTCAGGCTTAAGGGAGGTTTGTCATCATTCCTCTTCTATCAGATTTATCCAATCGTCAGCAAGCAGCCGCACATTCAAAGCCACGGGCAGCCGATAATCCTCTGATCGTACATTTCTGACGAGTAAACAGGAATGATACTCAAAAGAGTAGCTGAACCTGCGCAGAAACGACTGCAGTTTTTCAGATGCGGATATGCAGATTACCGCAAAGGCGGCAGTTACATTTCAAGCAATGTCATTTCAAGCAATGTCATTTCAAGCAATGAGTCGAAAATATTTTACCATAAAAAATCTTGAAGGCAGCTCAAAAATACCCGGTTTCCTCATACGAGCAGAGTTTTATTTTCGGTCGGTACTACAGGGTCCGGAGGAGATCAGCAGGCAGCTTCGCTTTCACTGTACACGGGTTCAGGCGTCGCTTCTGAACCTGCTCACTTACTGATAATGAATTGTTGACTGTTGTGGAGAGAAAAATACGATAAAATTCCGGAGAGCAACCAGCCTACCCTATCTCGTCAAGCAATCGCTCGAGATCGTCGTCTGAGTAGAATGCTATCTTTATCGCCCCCCTGCCTTTACGGTAGTCGATCGTCACCTTGGTCCCGTACTTCGTCCGCAGCCTCTCCTCCATATCCTCTACGAAGGGATTCTGAGAGGGAGTCTTCCCCCGACCCTTACCGGGGGTCTCTGTTCCACGTGGAACATCTCTCCCTTTTGTTATACGCTCGACTTCCCGAACAGATAGTTTCTCATTGATGATCCTGTCCACCATCCTCCGCTGCTCCTCCTTACCCTGGAGTGAGAGGATCGCCTTTGCCTGTCCGATAGATATTGTTCCACGTGAAACATGGTTTTTTATGTCGTCAGGAAGATCGAGGATCCGAACCATGTTGGCTATATAGCTTCTTGACTTCCCTACTCTTTTGGAGAGCTCCTCCTGGGTTATCGTATCCCTCTGCAGAATAGCTCTATACGCTTGTGCCTCTTCGATGGGGTTAAGGTCTTCCCTCTGTATATTTTCTATGAGCGCTATATCAAAGATCTTTTCCTCAGGAAACTGTTTGATAATGGCGGGGATCTCCCTCAGGCCTGCTTTCTTTGCCGCCCTGAACCTTCTCTCACCAACAACGATCTCGTACCTGCTGCCGCTCTTTCTCAGAACAATAGGCTGTATAATTCCATTCCCCCTGATGGACCGTGCAAGCTCCTCTATCTTCTCCTCGTCAAACTCCTTTCTCGGCTGATCCCTCTTAGATACGATTTCGTCCAATGAGACATTCTGTACAGCTTCCTGTTCCGAAACTGCCTCTGAGCTGTCCGTGAACAGTGCATCCAGCCCTCTACCCAGTGCCCTTTTCGCCATTTTCCACTATTTCCTTTGATAGGTTGTAGTAGCTCAATGCCCCGATGCTTTTCGGATCGTAGCTGCTTATCGGCTTCCCGTAGCTCGGAGCTTCTGCAAGCTTCACATTCCTCGGTATTACTGTTTTGTATACCCTGTTCTTGAAATACGCGATGATCTCCTCCATCACCTGCTTTGACAGGTTTGTCCTCGTGTCGTACATGGTAAGCAGGACTCCCTCTAACTGCAAGGCCGCATTGAGACGCTTCCTCACGAGGTTTATCGTCTTGAGTAGCTGGCTCAATCCTTCCAAAGCGTAGTACTCACACTGAATGGGGATGATAACAGAGTCTGATGCTACGAGTCCGTTTATGGTGAGCAGTCCGAGAGATGGAGGGGCGTCTATGAGGATGAAATCGTAAGAGTCCTTCACCCTATCAATAACCTTTTTGAGCCTGAACTCCCTCTCCGTCATACTCACCAGCTCTACCTGCGCTCCCGAGAGGTTAATGTTAGATGGAATAATAAAGAGGTTATCGACCGCGGTAGGATAGATGATCTCTTCGACATCTACTAGGCCGACGAGCGCCTCATAGAGCCCTTTCTGCTCCCCGTTCTTTTTCACGCCGAGGCCGCTGCAGCTGTTTCCCTGAGAATCGAGATCCACTACGAGTGTTCTCTTCCCATCCTCGGCCATGTACGCCGAAAGGTTTACAACAGTGGTTGTCTTTCCAACTCCTCCCTTTTGGTTGGCCACTATGATTGCTCTACCCATCGGGCGCCTTACGATAATTGGTGTTCGGAGAGGGTGGGATTTGAACCCACGGTTCCCAATAAGGAACAACGGTTTTCGAGACCGCCCGATTAAGCCACTCTCGCACCTCTCCCTTTGCGAATGAAGCTCTTTCTTGCAGAAGGTAGGTTAATGCGTGCCCAAGAGGATTTGAACCTCCGACCCTTGGATCCGCAATCCAATGCTCTATCCACTGAGCTATGGGCACATATAACGGAGAGGGTGGGATTCGAACCCACGGTGCCCGCAATAGGCACAACTCCTTAGCAGGGAGCCCGATTCGGCCGCTCTCGCACCTCTCCTCTTTTTATTATAAGTATATCACGACATTCGTCTGGTGTATACGGTACATCCTATCGGAGAGAGAGGGATTCGAACCCCCGGTCCCTGACGGGACAACGGTTTTCAAGACCGCCGCTTTCGACCACTCAGCCATCTCTCCTTTTCAGTTATTAAAGATAGACCAGGACGAAATCATTGTCAATGACTATTCCTTTACGATCCGTGCAACTGCAGCGACACTGTCAGGTTCTTTGATGTTGACGAGCTTTACTCCCACCGCACTTCTCCCAAGAACAGAGACCGTCTTCACCCACATCCTTATCACCATGCCTCGTTCTGTTATGATGACAAATGCGTCACCCTTTGATATAGATAGTATTCCTACAGATCGCCCTATCTTTTCATTTATTTTGATGTAGATCTGTCCTCTCGTTCCCCTTCCGTGGACCGTGAAATTCTCTAACGCGATCCTCTTTCCGTATCCTTTTTCAGTGACTACAAGGAGGTCCGTAGACTTCATCACCTTTGTGACGCCGCACACAAAATCCCCCCCCTGGAGTTTAATACCTGTCACACCTCTCGCATTCCTACCCATATCCCTCACTGTCCGTTCTTTCAGGCGGAGTGCGTGCCCCATCGTGGTAGTGATGAGGATCTCATGCGATCCATCTGTGACGATCGCTTCGATCACGCTGTCATCTTTTGCTAGTGATATAGCAATGATTCCAGACTTCCTCACGTTCTTGAACTCTGAGAGCTTGGTCTTTTTTATAAACCCCTTCTTCGTGGTAAAGACTATATACTTTTCCTTTTCATCGTCACGCAGCGCGACAGACGCAGCGATCTTCTCCTCCTCACCGAGGGAGAGCAGGAGGCTTATGCTGTGCCCTTTTGAGTTTCGCCCTACATTTATTATCTCATGCACAGTCTGAGAGTATGCCTTTCCCATATTGGTGATGAAAAGGAGAGTATCGTGGGTGGATGCGACAAACATCTGCTCTATGAAATCATCCTCCTTCAGAGAGGATGTGTTCACCCCCACCCCCCCTCTCCCCTGCTGTTTGAAGGCGGTTATCGGCGTTCTCTTGATGTATCCGTTGTGAGATATGGTAACAACGACGTCTTCCTCTAGTATGAGGTCCTTGAGATCGACCTCCTTCTCCTCTTTGATAATCGTCGTTCTCCTCTCGTTGGCGAACTTCTTCAAAATCTCTTCGAGCTCTTTTACCACCTGCCGGAGGATGTTCTTTTTATTCTTGAGGATCTCCTTCAGCCCTGCGATCCTCTTTTGTAGCTCATCGTACTCGTTATTAATCTTCTCCCGCTCGAGACCTGTGAGCCTCGCGAGCTTCATATCGAGGATCGCTTCCGCCTGGGGCTTCGTAAACTTGAACCTGTCGATGAGACGCTCCTGCGCCTCCGCCGGAGTCTTCGAAGCTCGAATCAGCTTTATTATCTCATCTATTTGATCGAGTGCCTTTAAAAACCCTTCCAGTATGTGCGCCCTCTTCTCAGCCTTATCGAGGTCGAACCGTGTCCTGCGTTCTACAACATTCTCGCGGTGTGCGACATACAGCTCCATCATCTGCTTTATGTTCATGACCTTTGGCCTGAGTCCGTCGAGCGCGAGAAGGTTTATTCCGAAGGTCACCTCTAGTGTGGTAAGCTTGAAAAGCTGGTTCATGATGACACGAGGATTTATTCCTCTCTTCAGTTCGACGACAATCCGGATTCCGTCTCTATCAGACTCGTCTCTTAGGTCTGTGATGCCGTCAATACGCTTCTCCTTGTTGAGCCGCGCTATTTCCTGTATCAGCCTCGTCTTGTTCACCTGATACGGTATCTCGTTTACGATAAGTGCGTCTTTTCCTCCCTTAATACCCTCGATGCTCACCTTTGCCCTGATCTTTATCCCGCCGTTTCCTGTTTTGTAGGCGTCCTCGATCCCGGACCTGCCTATGATCATCCCACCTGTGGGGAAATCTGGTCCAGGTAAGATGCCCATGAGCTCCTTTATGCTGACATCCGGTTTCTCTATTACCGTGATTATTGCTTTCACCGTCTCCCGGAGATTGTGCGGTGGTATGTTAGTCGCCATTCCTACCGCGATCCCGCTCGAGCCGTTGATGAGAAGGTTCGGAATCGCCGCCGGAAGGACCGAAGGCTCTTCCAGTGTATCATCGAAGTTTGGTACCCACTCGACTGTGTTCTTTTCTATGTCTGCGAGCATAACTTCCGCGATCTCCTGAAGCCTGACCTCTGTGTACCTCATCGCAGCAGGGTCGTCACCGTCAATAGAGCCGAAGTTACCCTGTCCCTCAATAAGAGGGTGCCTCAACGAAAATTCCTGCGCCATTCTCACGAGAGAGTTGTACACGGCCTGGTCGCCGTGAGGATGGTACTTTCCGAGAACATCACCAACAACCCTCGCGCTCTTTTTAAACGGCTTGTCATGGGTCAATCCGAGCTCGTTCATATCATACAGGATCCTTCTGTGTACCGGCTTGAGGCCATCTCTCACGTCCGGAAGAGCCCTGCTCACTATCACGCTCATCGCGTAGGTGAGGTATGAGTTCTTCATCTCATCTTCAATAAATGTCTTTACAATCTTCTCTTTCTGAACCAATGGAATACTCCTTCACAGGCGCTATTATAAAACCGTGCAGCAGTAAGGGTACTACAGGGGTGATTTTTACATCCTTAAAGGGCAGTCAGACAGCGAGTCCCCTCCCCCAGTTCCTCGCATTCACACGTCGATATTCTTCACTGTCTTCGCGTGTGTTTCTATGAACTTCCTTCTCGGAGCGACAGCATCTCCCATGAGTGTAGAAAATATCTCATCGGCCTCAACTGCATCTTCCGAAGTTATCTGGATAAGGGTTCGTTTTTCGGGGTTCATCGTTGTTTCCCAAAGCTGATCTGGGTTCATCTCTCCGAGCCCCTTGTATCTCTGCACCATTACTCCCTGAGCCCCAATGCTCTTCAATACCTTATCCTTTTCCTCATCCGAATATGCGTATTGGAGCTGTTTCTTCTTTGTGATCTTGTACAGGGGGGCACACGCAATGTAGATGTGTCCCTTCTCTGTGAGCTCTTTCATATACCTGAAGAAGAACGTAAGCAGAAGAGTCCGTATGTGCGACCCGTCGACATCCGCATCTGCCATTAATATGATCTTGTCGTACCGGAGCTTCGAGATATCGAAGGTATCACCAATGCCGGTGCCGAGAGAGCTGATAATAGGCTGCAGCTTCTCGTTACTAAGCACCTTATCGAGTCGGGTCTTCTCCACGTTCAGCATCTTTCCCCACAGCGGAAGGATTGCCTGAAATGAGCGGTCCCGACCCTGCTTTGCGCTCCCGCCTGCGGAGTCGCCTTCCACGAGGTAAAGCTCGCACTTCTCCGGGTCCTTTATCGTGCAGTCTGCCAGCTTCCCGGGGAGTGAGTCGTTCTCGAGCGCGTTCCTTCTACGAGTAAGCTCTCTCGCCTTCCTCGCTGCCTCCCTTGCTTTTGCAGACTGGATACACTTCTCTATGATCCTCTTACCGATAATAGGATTTCGGTCGAAATAGTCTGAGAGGTTTTCGTACACCAGGGACTCTATGACGCCCTTCACCTCGCTGTTTCCCAGTTTCGCCTTTGTCTGGCCTTCGAACTGCGGGTTCTGCAGCTTCACGCTTATCACTGCAGTGAGCCCCTCTCTGACATCGTCACCCACAAGAGTAGTCTTGTTCTTGATGCTGTGATTTCGTTTTATGAAATCGTTTATCGTCCTTGTGAGTCCCGACTTGAATCCAATGAGATGTGTTCCCCCCTCTACTGTGTTGATGTTGTTCACGAACGCAAAGAGGTTCTCTGTATATCCCTCGTTATACTCTATCGCGATCTCAGCCTCGAGGGTTTTCCTCTTCTCCTCCAAATAGATCGGCTCCTTGTTGAGAGCCGTCTTTGCCTGATTGAGATACTTTACGAAGGAGACGATCCCTCCTTCGAACATGAATTTATGTTCTTTTATGTTGTCTTTATCTCTTTTATCTTTTATTTCTATATTTATTCCCTTGTTCAAAAATGCGAGCTCCCTCAGACGCTTCGAGAGTATGTCGAAGTTGAAGGATGTTTCCTTGAAAATCTGCTTGTCAGGCATGAACAGCACGCTCGTGCCGCTCCTTTCACATTTTCCCTCGCTCCTCACCTCGTACTCTGGGTCCCCCCTCGCATACTTCTGAGTATAGAGACTCCCTTTCCTGCAAACCTTCACCTCGAGCCACTCGGAGAGCGCATTGACGACAGAGACACCGACCCCGTGGAGCCCCCCGGAGATCTTGTACGATTTGTGGTCAAACTTCCCTCCTGCATTGAGCTTGGTCATCACTATCTCGAGTGCAGAAATCTTCTCCTCAGGGTGAATCTCTGTAGGTATACCCCTCCCGTCGTCCGTAACTTCGATGGAATCTCCCGGATTTATCACTATAAGGATGTTGTTACAGTACCCTACAAGCGCTTCGTCTATCGAATTGTCGATCACCTCGTACACGAGATGATGGAGACCTTCGGACCCGGTGGATCCTATATACATGCTCGGTCTCTTTCGTACATGTTCTATGCCGTCGAGTACCTGTATGCTCTCAGCACTGTAGCGATCCATATAAAACTCCAAATGTAGGCTGTAGGAAGCTGATTTTTGCTTATAACAAGCAGATCTTCTTATCAACTAATATAACAATTTTCGCTTGGTTCTCAAAAACAATTGTGTATGCATCTGACTGTAGATATGGATATGTATAAAGCTACTCTTTCGAACGTCCTTTCTCCGCAGAGGAGATAAACAGCCGCCTCAATCCCTCCCTGATCTCCTGCTGTTTCACGGACTCTACGACCTCGTTCACACGGTTCAAGGTCTCAATACTGAGTTTTTTATCGCCTTTTCCGCCAGGCGGTTTCATGTCCTTATTCCTCTGCACGAACCCAGATCTGAAAACTATCCTTTTCACGATCGGTTCACCGAGCTCGTTGTTCAAAAGCTCCCTGAACTCCTTTTCCCTCAGAGAAAGCTCGTTGGCGAGCACCGATGAGTCGGTATTCACCATGAGCACACCCTCTTTTATGCCTACCGCATCCGAATGGGATGTAACGTACTCATCAGGGATTCTCTCCCAAAGAGTGAGGCTCTCAGCCGCCTTTATCCTGTACCCAATACGCCTGTTCTTTGCAAGCCATGACTCAAGGACCTCGCGGATTGAGTAAGTCCTGTTGTCCCTTTTCACTCTATCTTCCCGCTATCTATATGAAACACAGTATCGTACGAAAGAATTTCAGAAAGTTTCGCTCTCTCTGTTGTTGTGATGAACGTCTGGCTCTCTTTGTCCAAAAGCTCAATTACCATCTCCATATTCCTCCTGTCGAGCTCCAGAAGTATATCATCCATGAGGAGTATTGGAACGACCCCCTTTTCAGAAGTA
>DATKZJ010000215.1:0-6312 GCA_035527995.1 Spirochaetota bacterium
TTCCGCCGAGTGTGAGAATCCCCGATACATCTTCATACGTCAGTTTTCTGTACCGCTTGTTGACAAGCCCATGATATCCGTCCTCGAAGCCCAGGACTTCCATATCGAGCTCAATGAGAGCCCTTTTTGTTACCGCACGAATGACGGCGTTTATTCCGGGACAGTCACCGCCGCCGGTGAGGATGGCGATCCTCCGCTTTCTGTCCATGATGCTCCCCCGTATCTGTTTGAATGCCATGATAAAAGGCTGAACTTGTTCGGTTCATAGTACAAGCTCTCTTCCCTCGCTTGCCGCAAAAAAATTCAGGCTGGCTTTTTTTAGCTGGAGCAGTCTTTTGACCTCCCCGACGATTCCATCGATCTGTTCATCGGTGTGGTCCGGATCGTGGTGGAAGAGGCCGAACCTTTTTACATGGGACCGGATACCCAGCTCGAGCGAGATGGAGACCGTGCTGTGACCGAACCCCTCAACTCTCCTGTACTCTTTATCTGTATACTGGGCATCATGGAGGAGGAGGTCAGCCCCCTCGCAGAACTTTATGTAATCTGAAAGGGATTTCCCCCCCTCGTGCTGGTGCTCGAGCTCATTGTCTGTAAGGAACACGAACGTTTTTTCTCCGTCTCTTATCCTGTACCCGTACCCTCCGTTCGGATGGCTGAGGGGGATCGGCGTCACTGTTGCGGTGCCGATCTGTTTCACCAAAGGTATTCCGTGGGTGAAATCGAATTTCGCCTTCATCGCGTTGAAGCGGGCCGGAAAGTAGGGCGGCTCCATCTGGTGCTCGAGATAGCTTCTTACAGTCTGTTTTGCGATCGGCCCACCCCGGATATGGATCGTATAATTGTCCGAATAAGCAGGCGTGAAGAAGGGGAAACCAATAAGGTGGTCCCAGTGAGAGTGAGTGAGGATGAGGTAGATATCGTTTGTTTTTCCTTCTTCGATTATCTTTTTGCCGAGGTTCCTGATACCGCTTCCGGCATCGAGTATTATCTTTGTGCCGTCCTGCAGAGAGACCTCTACGCAGGTGGTGTTTCCCCCGTATTTTACAGTGGACGGCCCTGTAGTCGGTATCGACCCCCGGGCGCCCCAGATCTTTATTTTCATGTCTCTATGCCCTCCTCTTTTGTCTTTAGAGTGTCACAGACTGGAGGTAAAATCAAGTACTGCTTTTTACTGTCACCCAATAATTACAATGAAAGAGGGAGATAGGTTCCGGATTTTCCGGTGTTCTTTTATCTTGACGAACAACTATATTTATCTTACATATTCTCAGTTTATTTCTATGGAGTTTTTTATTATGGCAGTACAGGTAAAGAGAAAACCATTAAAGCTCTACCCGGATCCCAAGCGCGTCGTTGCACGGTTTTTCATGCCCGGTCGGCCGGACAGGGCGAGATCGATAGTGCATCGGGTTGAAAAGCTTTCCGGCAAAGAGGCGAAAAAAACCTTCGAGCAGGTGCTCAAGGATTTCTCAAGCCGTCACCGAGAACTATACAGGGTGCTAGAAGATAACTTCGAGCACGTGAAGCGGGAGATAGGTGAAGATGGGGTGAACTGGGATTCACTTTCCCATGTAAAGAAGCTTCTTATCAGCTCATACTTTACGATGGAGTATTCCATCGAGTCTGCGGCCTTTTTTAATCCTTCCATAGTTGTGGACCCTGTACAGACAGGCCTCCCCGACGGCAGCACCAGTGTGATCGTGAGCTTTCGCGCCACAGGAGAGGGGCATATATCATCGATTGTGTTCAGGAAAGGGGTCATCGACAGGAGTAACGCCCTCTTCCTTGATACGGCGAGCAACTTTGTAGAGATGCCTGAGGTGGTCAAGCGTCATCTTTACAACAGGAGCGCGTTTCTGAAGAAGCTCGAAGAGATGCACATATACAAAGATGTAATCGGCATGGTGATGGACCCGCTCGGCGAGGAGTTTACCTACGGGGAGCTTCAGGCAAGCATTTCTGAGACCATGAAGCAGAAGGAGCTGTCCTATACGAGAAAACAGGTGATACATGCCATCAACTGGCTTGCGGATTCCCACTACGAGGTGACTTTCTCGCAAGATACGGCCCTGTCCGAACGGGTGCTCTTCCCGGTGTCCTGGGCCGAGAGCAACGGAATAGAGGACGCCAGGTTCGTCCGGTTCCTGCAGGATGACGGAAAAGTGCAGTACTATGCGACCTATACCGCGTATAACGGGTACACCATCCTTCCCAAACTCCTCCAGACGGAGGATTTCTACCATTTCAAGATCATGCCCCTTCACGGGAAAGGAATGCAGAACAAAGGGGTATCCCTCTTTCCGCGAAAGGTAGGGGGGAGATACGCGATGGTCTCCCGATGCGACGGGGTGAACAACTACATCATGTTCTCGGACAACATCAACATCTGGAACAACGCGAAGGTGATTGAAGAGCCGCTCTTCCCGTGGGAGTTTGTACAGATAGGGAACTGCGGATCCCCGATAGAGACAAAGGAGGGCTGGATCCTCATCACCCACGGGGTCGGTCCCGTACGTAAGTACTGTCTCGGGGCTGCGCTGCTCGATCTCGAAGACCCGTCAAGGATGATCGCGAGGCTTGAAGACCCCCTTATCTCCCCGAACGAGAATGAAAGAGACGGGTATGTTCCGAATATCGTGTACTCCTGTGGATCGATCGCTATAAACGGGGAGCTTTTAATACCGTACGGCATGGCCGATTATGGAACCTCGTTCGCCGCGGTCGGTATCGAGGAGCTCTTAACCGAGATGAAGCGGGTCTGACCGGCTTTAACCCCCATTTCTCAAAAATCACCGTCAATATTAAGGAGTGGGGGTTTTAGCGCTTTCCTCACCGTAAATATTATTTTTTACAGCTGCCAAGTCATCATTTAAATCTATTGCTATGCAATCTGATTGCATAGCAATCTGATTGCAGCAATCTATGAGAAAACCGCATTAAGGCCGTCACACCGCAGAGGTTATGAGATCGTACAGCCGCTTCCCGACGGCCTCCTGTGAATACACCTCCTCCACAACCTCCCTGTTCTTCTCAACGACCTTACGCCTGTTTTTAGGGTCGAGGAGCCTTAGTGTCGCTTTGATGGATGTCTCGTTGCTCTCTATGAACCTTTCGACGAAACCGGGATCGTCGAGCCTCAGGATGATCTCCAGTTTCTTTTCAAGCGCCCTGTCAGGGTCGTTCTCTTCGGCTCCGAGATCCTTGAAATCGTGCCTGTTGACGATGAGTGCGGTATAGAGGTGGCCGAGCTTCATGCCCGCTGCCTGGAAGTCGGGGGTAATGAGCGGAATGCTCCTTCCTATTACCACGCGGTCGAGGATCCACGGCTCGATGTACGTGAACCCGAAACCCTCCAGGACGCTCGTCGTTATTACGAGGTCTGAAGCGAGATAGAGGTCTCCTATTTCGTATCTCGCTATTTTACCCGGTTCGTCTGGATCGTACTCCCTCTCCATGCCGACGATGTCATCTATACCTATTGTAGCGGGGAGCCGATGCGCTTTCACGAACTCCGCCAACCGGGAGGCGTACACCGCATCGTCGCCCGATCCGGGCCTGATGCTTACAAGGAGGTGAAACCGTCTGTCTATCCCATGGTTTTTTATGGATTTCCTGTTTTTCGCAATTGTATTGAAGAAACTGATAAGAAATATCGCCTCCTCGACGTTCTTTCTTCTCACACACCGGACCGGATAGAGAATGAAACGAACAGCAGGATTGAGACCTTCTTTTTCTATTATGCGAGCCCTGAGCTCTTCGCCGCGGTCGTCAGGGGGTATTATCGACCGATCGACCGAGTTGGGAATATAGCACACGTTTTTTTCCTCGATACCGTGCTCGAAAAGGCGTGACAGATCGTAACGGTTTATCGCGATGTACTTGATGTTTGAGAACGCAGGATACAGAACACTATGCCAGTGGGGGACGATTCCGAACCGTGATTCGTAAAACTTTTTTACATTCCTGAAGTTTACCGGGCGCTGCTGTACGAAATCGTGGCAGCGGTAGATGAAGAGTTTTTTTTCTCCTCTCGTGTAACAGAACTGGGAGTAGAGGTAGAAGGCGTAGGTGACGGAAGGGTCGATGCCTATACCGAGGTTCTCCGTCATGATGACGTCCATACTTTTCAGCTTTTCAACGAGTATTTCGGCCAGATTCGTCCCCTGCCAGACGTAGTCGTGCACATGCTGATCGGCAATAGACTTCTCTCGTATCCTGCCGCTTGCCGCGGCGGGATCGAACTCTTCGATGTTGAGGTACTCGAGCCTGCCCGGAACCGGTTCCAAAAAGTTTGTGAAGTCGGCCGATAGCTTTCCGAAAAGTGTTATCTTCATCTCTGGGTCGATACTGAGAAGGGACCGTACGTTCCTCGATATGACGGTATTGACGCCGTCCTTGAATCCGATGCCGTAGTGTCCTATACCGAGGTGAAGTTTCATGGCTCCGCTCCTTTTACGATTCGGGCTTAGTGGCCTTTGCCGGGTTTTCCCCGCACAGGCTGTGCGGTACCGGCCCTTTTACTCTTTATGAGGTCCCGGTAAAGCGACAGGTGCTTGTCTGCGACAATAGGCCATCCAATCCTGTTTTTAACATAGCTCAGGGCGTTTCTGGAATACCTTTTGTGCGTCTCGTTATCGGTGATCAGCTTATGGACAGAGGAGAAGAGCTCTTCGTCGTCTCCCGGGGGAACCGCGATACCGGCCCTGCTCTTTTCTATCTCCTCCTTGAGACCCTCCATCCCCGTCGCAACGACAGGGACCCCTAACGAGAAGGAGTGGGCGAGGTTGCCGCTCTGTGAAGCGAAGGTGTAGGGCATCACCATCACGTCAAAAGCCTGGAGCACCCTTTCATACTCCTCCGGCTCGAAGCTTCCGAGAATGATCTTGACGCGATCTTTGAACCTTCCCTGCTCCGCCATTTCGAGAAGCTTCTTCTTATACTCCTGCTGAGCAGGGTCGAGGGTACGCGCATCGCCCGCCAGCACGAGCACGGTATCAGGCCCCAGCTCCTCTGAGAGTCTGTCCCAGCCGCCGAGCAGCCGATGGAAGCCCTTTGTTGGTGTAAACCACCCGATCATTCCGATGATTTTTTTCCCTTCGAGTCCGAGACGTTTCTTCGCCTCATCCCTTGCTACATTTGTAACGACCTTGGCTCCATGCGGAATGACGTACACATTGCTGAAGAGGGTTCCCGTATTAAAAGGCAGGTACGCCCTCTGGTACTCCTCGTGCACGATGCCTGCATCGACGAGGTTCTGCATCACAACCATGTACGAGGACATCATGCTGTTCAGGACCGTGTACACGGAGTGGTATGTGACAACGACCGGAAAACCGCCGTCCGTCTTGAAGCGGAATAGTGGCCGAAAGAGTCCGGCCGCATTATCGCTTCCTGTCCTGTAGAGCCCGTACTCGTGCTGGATATGAAGGACGTCCGGTTTTATCCCGTTTACCGTCTCATACACCGTCTCGTCCCAGGCCGGGTCACTCGTGTCTATCACGGGGTGGACGTGCTTCTCTCCTGGTACACCCCCGTCAGTGTGGCACACGATATGGATTTCAGTGCCCTTTTCTTTCAACGCTCTTACAAGATCGGCTGAATACGTGGCTATCCCGCAGGGACGGGGAGGCCAGCTTGAGATCCAGGCCAGTTTCATTGATTCTCCTTTATATCACAAACAAGCTTATGTGCTCCCGTACTGCACCGAGTGGTATTCTCCCGCTCGTATCTAATAGGTGAATTACTCAAGACTGCTACTCACAAAAATAGCATGGGAAAGGGAAGAATACAAGAGCAGTCGTGAAGAAACCGCATTAAGCTTGGAGCCTCTTCAGAAGCGATGCTTTCGTTTCCAGAATAGGAGTCCTTTTCTATTTGATAACTAAACTACCGGTATTATGCCACACTTGAGGTGGGCGTTAATCATGCACTACCTAAACAAACAGAATATTTTCCTGTTTCTTCTCCAGTTTTTCCTTGTTCTGGGAGGGTGCAAGCTGCTCGGGTCGGGGTTTCAGTGGCTGCGCCAGCCCACTATAACGGCGGACATCCTCGCGGGTATCATGCTCGGGCCGTGGCTCACTCTCGCTATCAAAAACAGAGTGTCGGTAAGTATCACAAGACTCATCTCCGAGAAGACGGTTTTACCCGCGCTGGATACCGTGGAAAAGGACGACACGATCCGCGCTCTCTGTAGAGCGGCGTCAGCTGTTACGGGCCTTGCTGTCGGATCACTGGAACGTGCCGTTTTCGAGAGGGAGAGCCAGATGAATACGGCCGTTGAAAGAGGGGGCAGCTTTTCCTAAATGG